>CAYGPQ010000138.1:0-5981 GCA_964351775.1 uncultured Kordia sp.
TTTACTCCAAAAAAAATTTGGGTATTGTAGTTTGTATTGATGATTCAAAAGTATTGTATTGCTTCTTTTTTCAACTTTTGAAAGTACTTAAAATTCGTTTTCTCGTTTAAATGTATGAACTTTTCGATGAAAGGTGTTTCAACTTTTTTTACACCTATTTTAACTACATGTTTATTTATTAAAAAACCCTTCAAGCATTTGCTCAAAGGGTTTACATCAACCAATCCATTTTAATTACATACAGTTAATAGGGCTATCAACATTGTAAAATGTGTCAAGTAGGTTACATATATTGTTATACTATTATGAAAAAAATTATCGCTACTAAATCAACGGGACAAAATTCTTAATTCTCTGGTAATTGGAAGAATATCGAAAAGTGTTTTTATGTGAAATCGATAAAAAGCATGAGTAATCGATAAAATACGCTTTTCTGTGTTTATTTTAGTATTTTCTTAATGATTTGCACTCCAGAAGACGTCGTACAACGCACAATGTAAAAGCCATTAATGAGCCCTTTGATTGTTATTTTGTTTTTAAAATCTGTACATAAAATACGTTCGCCAGCGATGTTAAAAAGTTCTACTGTTTTTAAGTGCGTGTTTGTAGTTTGAAGCAAAAGCACATCATTTGTAAAATACGCATGTATATCTTTAGTGCTTGCTTGCACATTATCGGTATGTAATGTGTTGTTATAATTGAGATTGAGAAAGAAACGATCATGGACTTCACCAATAACGCCAGAAAACGTATATCCAGTTTGTCGTAAGTCTGTAAAAGTTCCTTGATAGGTATCTTCTAAAATGATATTAAAATCTGGACTTAAAAATTCGGCATCAATTGATAGTGTATAAGAAACATCCGCCGTAAATTCATATCCTAAAGCCACTTGAACGTTTGCGGTTGTTAATTCTGGCAATGCCTGGATAGAAAGTCGTGTACTACCCATAAACGAGTAAAATTCTATGGGAGCGCCATCATTGATAAAGTGTCCATCAAATCCATCATCGTGATAAATGGTTCCTTCTGGAATGAATCCTATAAGAATTGTTAGAAAAGAACCATTACCAGCCAATCGCAATGAAATACGTCCGTCCGTATCACTTTCAGGAGTATGATCCGTTGTTTCTATTCTAAAATCTTGTCCGTAGGCTATTGCAGACAAGCTAATAGATAGAATTATTAGTACTAATTTTATCTTCATGATAGAGATGATTTGGGGTACTTTTTGTAATCTCTACTACAATAATAGAGAAAATCACCTTAACGGGCGAATTTCTTTTAAAACTTTAAGACTTTTTTTGAAACGACCATGCCGCTTTCCGTCGTAAGCGTTACAATGTAAATTCCGCTTGATAGTTGTGGAATGGCTACTTTTTCCACATAAGTACGTTGCATGAGTTGCTTCCCAGAAATATCATACAGTGCCATGGTTTCAAAATCTGTACGATTGGTAATGGTTCTTAATTCATTATTTGAAAACAGTACATTTGTTTGCTGTCCTACGATTTCAATATCTTCTAAACTTAAGGTGTTTTTGTATTGAACGTTTAAGAAGAAACGATCATTTTCTTCCGTTGGGCTTGTAGTGAATGTGTATGAAGTTTGTCTTAAATCGGTAAAAGTTCCATCGTATCTATCTTCTAAAATAATATCAAAATCTTGATTGAGATATTCAGCATCAATTTGTAATGTATAGGTTCCGCTAGATACTACTTGATATCCTAACGCCACTTCAACATCTGTATTTGTCAATGCTGGCAATGCTTGAATCGCCATTTTACTGGTCGTTATATATGAATAAAACTCTATTGCTCCGCCTTCATTGATAAAAGCACCATCGTATTTATCATCAAAATTTACAGTTCCTTGCGGAATAAAACCTAGTAATTGTGTTGCGTACATTCCGTTACCTGATAATCGTAAAGACAATCTCCCATCAGTTTGATTGTTACTTGAAGTGGTAGATTCTGGAGAAAATGCACCTGTTCCGCTTGGTCTAAAGAATTGATCGTTATTAGCCACCACTCTATGTGCGTTTTTAAACGTAACTGTTCCACTACCACCATTTTTGGCTTGTACGGCAAATCCTTGGGCTGTTCCTATATTTCCGTCGGCAGCGCCTAATGGATTTGAACCTGTACTATTGTATTCTATATAATCCGAAGCTAAATTATCGCCAACTGGCGCAACGGTTTGTCTCCAATAATAGACTGTTCCTTCAATTGCCGCAGAATTGTCGCTTTGAAATTTTTCCCAATCAATTGCCGATGGATACGGATTTCCAATAATATTATATCCAGATTCTGAAGTGTTAGGATCAACCGTATAGTAGACAGTTTCGTCAATATCACCACTATTTACGGTTCCGGTAAACGTTGCTGTTTCTACATTCAAATGGTTTGCGCGTAACGCATACCCTCGTCCAACTTCCATATTGGTATGACTGCTACTCCAAGCTGCATTTGTAGTAGACGCATTCCAATAATAACTATATCCTGCAACATTTGGAAAAATAGTCGCTATGGTACTACTACTTTCATCTATTGGTGTAGACCAATAGGAATAGAAATATCTATTTGTATAATTTGGTGAATCTCTTTCTACTACATAACTTCCTGTGCCGAGTAATGCTGTATTTTCACGGGTAATTAAAGCACCATCATTTTCCACCGTAATGGTTCCATTATTCGTCATGTCGTAATATACATCTAAAGTAGCACCTGCATTTACCGTAATGGAAGCCGTCGCATTTACTGTAAGTTCTCCAACTTCCGTATGCGCTGAAAGTACAGGGTAATTTGTTGAAGCAGGAATAACTACGGATTCTAATTTTGTACCATCTGGAGCGACACCGCCAACCCAATTACTTCCTGTAGTCCAACTTGTGGTTGCAGCAGTTGCGGACCAAGTAATTGTTGTTTTATTACTTGCAGAACTTGTAACAACAGCGTCAGCGTCGTCTAAATACGAAATGGTATCACCATCTAATGCCGCTACCAAATTATCGGTTCCTACCGTTAGTATTAAAACATCTTTATTATCATCTATTTCGGTAGCTGTACGTACATCGTCCCAAATTCTGAATCCCCACACATTTCCTGCAAAGTAGTTTGCAGCATTTGATTGTGAATTCGTATCAAAACAATATTCAGAACTACCACCAGAAGTCCATGTAGTACAATTTGGATAGCGTGTATTTGAATCTGAACGTCCTAAATTTACATCGCCATTATGACTTCTTATCTCAAAACCAGCTCTGGAATCCATGAGAGTTCCATCTAAGTACCATTTCATGTTTGTATTATCAGAAGCTGCTATTGGATTATTTACGGGTGTTGACACATTATCAAAAACTAATGCAACATGGTACCAGGTATCATCACTAATGGGTTCTCTAAAATACGTTCCATCCCAACGAGGTGTATAGTCACTATTTGATCTGTTGAATCCACCAACTACAATGTAATTGTTTTCAACATAAATAAGAATACCTCTTGATCCGCCACCTTCTTTATAAATGACTTGTCTGTTAGTTCCATCATCAACTTTGAAGTAGCCTTCTATAGTTCTGTTGTTGACTGTTGACGTATTGATATTATCCGAATCGGCTAATTCAATAAAATCATCTGTACCATCTAAGTAATATCCATCAGATGGTGGTTGAGCCATAATTCCGGATACCGTAAGCAGTAGTAAAACTAGTATTTGTAGTTTTTTCATTATTAAGGCAGTTATTAAATTGTATATGTAAATTCTCTATCTTTGGCTTTCAAAAATTAAGAGAAAATTATTTTACTTTTATAAATGTATGAATCAATTATAAAGATAAGATTTTCTTACAAAGATAAATATTGAATTTCGATAAAACAGATAAATCGACCGATAAAATGACAATTTTAAACAAATTATTTCCTACAAAACATACAACCGCGCCTTTTTCTAAAATCAACGAAAACGACTTCGCTAGCGGGATTGACATAGAAATTAAGCGAACAAAAGAAGAAATTGACGCTATTGTTAGCAATACGAATGTGCCTACTTTTAAAAATACCATCGAAGCGTTGGAATATGCTGGAGAACAATTGGATCGTGCTACGAGCATTTTTTTTAATTTGAATTCGGCAGAAACCAACGAAACTATTCAAAAAATAGCACAAGAAATTTCGCCGAAATTATCGGAGTTGTCAAATGATATTACACTGAATGAAGCCTTGTTTGAAAGAGTAAAAACTGTTTATGAAGCTAGAGAAACACTCAGTTTGACAGTAGAGCAAAAAACATTACTCGATAAGAAGTTTAAAAGTTTTTCCAGAAATGGTGCAAATTTAGCGGAGGATAAAAAAGAAAAATTACGCGAAATTGATAAAAAACTTTCAAAATTAAGCTTGACTTTTGGTGAAAATGTACTCGCAGAAACGAACAAATTTCAATTACATCTAACGGATGAAAAAGACGTTGCAGGAATTCCAACTGGTGCATTAGAAGCCGCAAAAGCAATCGCGAAAAGCGAACACAAAGAAGGTTGGATTTTTACACTCGATTATCCAAGTTATATTCCATTTATGAAATATGCGGACAACCGTGAGTTACGCCGACAAATGGCAATTGCTGGCGGTTCAAAATGTTTTAAAAATGATGAATTAGACAATCAAGCAAATGTATTGGAAATTGCCAAATTACGTTACCAACGCGCTAATTTGTTGGGTTATAAAACACATGCGCATTTTGTATTGGAAGAACGTATGGCTGAAACGCCTGAAAAAGTAATTTCATTTTTAAATGAATTGTTAGAAAAAGCAAAACCTGCTGCCGAACGCGAGTTTCAACAATTAGCAAACTTTGCCAAAAAGTTAGATGGCATTGAGCAACTTCAAAGCTGGGACAGTTCCTATTATTCTGAGAAATTAAAGCAAAAATTGTTCAATTTGGATGACGAAAAGCTAAAACCTTATTTTAAACTTGAAAACGTAATTGATGGCGCATTTACGGTAGCCAATAAATTGTTTGATTTGCGTTTTGAGCAAGTTTTTGATATTGATACCTATCACGAAGATGTAAAAACGTATGAAGTATTTGACGGACAAAATAACTTCGTCGCGGTATTTTATGCAGATTTCCATCCGCGAAAAGGAAAACGAAATGGTGCTTGGATGACTTCTTACAAATCACAACAACGAAAAAATGGAAACGTAGAAAGACCGCATGTATCTATTGTGTGTAATTTTACAAAACCAACGGCTTCAAAACCTTCTTTGCTTACGTTTAATGAAGTAACGACACTTTTCCACGAATTTGGTCACGCGTTGCACGGAATGTTAGCCGATACTACCTATCCGAGTTTAAGTGGAACATCTGTATATTGGGATTTTGTGGAATTGCCAAGTCAAATACTTGAAAACTGGTGTTATGAAGCAGAAGCCTTGGCTATTTTTGCCAAACACTATGAAACTGGCGAAGTGATTCCGATGGAATTTATTGAAAAAATAAAAGCTTCTGCCACCTTTTTAGAAGGAATGGCAACGTTACGTCAAATCAGTTTTGGATTGCTCGATATGAGTTGGCACGGAATAAACCCGACAGGAATTGAAGATTTAAAAACACACGAAAAAGTAGCATTTGAAAACACACGTTTGTTTCCAGAAAATCCTAAAACTGCTATGAGTACTGCTTTTTCGCACATCTTTCAAGGTGGTTATTCGTCAGGATATTACAGTTACAAATGGGCAGAAGTATTGGATGCTGATGCTTTTGAATATTTCAAAGAAAATGATATTTTTAGCAAAGAAATTGCATCAAAATTTGCAACGCATGTATTGTCAAAAGGCGGTACGGAACATCCTATGACGTTATACAAACGTTTCCGTGGAGCAGCTCCCAAACCTGACGCTTTATTGAAACGTGCTGGTTTGTTGGCTGGTTAGCCTTTAGCCTTTAGCCTTTAGCCTTTAGCCTTTAGCCTTTAGCCTTTAGCCTTTAGC
>CAYGPQ010000138.1:6081-8481 GCA_964351775.1 uncultured Kordia sp.
TTTAGCCTTTAGCCTTTAGCCTTTAGCCTTTAGCCTTTAGCCTTTAGCCTTTAGCAAAAATAAAAACCATTTCAATTGTAGTGATGTGATTAAAATGGTTTTTGTTTCCTAGTATTGAACTTTATAATTTTTTAATAAAAACAAAATAAACTTTCAATTATTTTTGAAAGTTTAAAAATTATTATATATTTGTCTCATGGAATATTTAGAAGCAAAAGATAAATTTATACAAACTTGGGGATCCCTAGGTACCTTATGGGGAATCAATAAGGCAATGGCACAAATTCACGCCTTACTTTTAATTTCTCCCGAACCATTAACGATGGAAGATGTGATGGAAGAATTGCACATTTCAAGAGGGAATACAAGTATGAACTTAAGACAGTTAATCGATTGGGGAATTGTATACAAAACATCAAAAGCTGGCGAGCGAAAAGAGTACTTCGCATCAGAGAAAGACGTACATGAGCTCACAAAACAGATTGCACGTGAACGCAGCCGAAGAGAGATTCAACCAACATTAAAAATACTAAAAGAAGTCAGCAGTATTGACCAAGATGGTTCCGCCAAAACGAAAGAACTCGTCAAGCAAACTAAAGCACTTCACGAGTTAGCAGAAACCGCCGATTCAATTATGAATCGACTCGTAAATCAAGAGTCTAATTGGCTGACAAAAACATTCATGAAACTCTTAAAATAACTCACGAAAGGAATTCATTTTCCTTTTTTATTTCAACAAATGTTTCAATTTTTATTGAAAGTTTAAAAAATACAATAGTTATGAAATTCATTTATTACACCAACAACATTTTTTACTATCTCACATTAGTGCTGTATTTAACTATTATTTATGGAATGTTTATGCAGGTTTTCCTTGGAGGAATTCAAATCATTTTATTCATCGTTTTACTATTTAATTACGATAAGTTTTCAGAAAGATTAAAACGACATCTTTCCACTTACGGAATACTCAGCACTATATTTCTATTGTTGTTTTTTGGTATGCTAAATTACACCGAAACTATTTTAGCAAATTCAATATTACTATCCATTATTCTATACATGCTTATTCCCATGTGTCTTGGCACCTATTTCACCTACATCGTATATCAACTTAAAAAACAAGTAGTATGAAAGATTTCATCCCAAATTGGCTCATCATTCTAGGAGGAATTGGGCAAATATTCACCGCACTTATCTATCCATATATCCGTCATCGTGTATTTGACTGGTATACAGATGTAAAAAAACTAAAACCACTGAATCAAGAAATTGCAAAAACGTATGGAAGATATATTCAAGGATTGAATTTCTCTTTTGGATTGATGGCAATTCTTTTAACAAACGATTTAAAAGATCAAACACATTTAGCATTAGCAATCACTGGGTTAATTGCCATGTATTGGGTTGGAAAAGTAGCGACGCAAATTGCATATTATCCTATGTACACAATTCCGCAACAACCCATTTTCAAGATAGGTTCGTATTGCATGAATACATTATTTGTATTATTTGCAACCGTATATACACTTCTATTTATATATAACTTAATTGGAATTTATTTCATCTAAACCGAATACTTATGAAAAATCTCTGTCTCCACTCCTATTTCAAAAAGGAATTGCAAACGTCTTCAAATAAAGAACAAATCATTGATTTTTATAATGAAGCAACCGAAGATTATCGTTTTTGGAGTAAAGATTTAAACATGCACTTTGGGTATTTTGTGCCATTCAAAACCTGTGTGTTTACGCGTGATGCAATGTTGAATCGGATGAATTCGGAAGTATTTAAACGTTTGAATGTGTTCGATCAAAAGAAGCATATTGTAGATTTAGGTTGTGGCATGGGTGCTTCAATTCGTCACGGAATTGCTACGCATCCAAAACTAGCTGTAACAGGTTTGACGATTTCCCCTTTTCAGGTAGAAAAAGGAAACGAACTGTTACATTCTAACCGCGGAACTATTCTCAACAGAGATTATAGAAATACTTTTTTTAAAGAAAATTCTTTTGATGGCGCAATGGCAATTGAAAGTTTATGTCACACAGGTTGTAGCACAGATGCTTTAGCGGAAACCTATCGAATTTTAAAACCCGGATCAACCTTCGTGATAGCAGACGCATTTGTAAAGAAAGACGTTTCAGAAATGAATCCATTAGCAAAATACACCTATAAAGGCTTGTGTGATTCTTGGAGTTTAGAGAGTTTTGGGAATATCAATCGTGTAAAAGACGATTTAAAAAGTTTAGGTTTTAAAGATATCAAAGTGAAAAACATTTGGTACAGAGTTGCGCCTTCAATATTGCATGTTCCATTTACGGTTTCGGGTTTTATCTTGAAGAAACTATTCAGAAAAGAAACCTTAAAACCAGAAAGTATCAAAAACTTAAAAGGTTC
>CAYGPQ010000139.1:0-3754 GCA_964351775.1 uncultured Kordia sp.
TGTAGATCCATTCGATGGAAATCCAAAAGAGTTTATTAATCATTTTACGTTGAAGAGATAGTTTGAACTGAAAAACAGAAACAATATCAAAAAACCCGAAGAACAGCTGTTTTTCGGGGTTTTTTATGGATTTAATATTTGTTATTTTTCTATTAAAGCACTCGCTACAAACGAGTGCTAGCGTAGGTTTTAAGGGAAATCAAATCCTATTGCATATAATGAACCACAAGCGTATTCTTTTGCTCTTCTTTGCTAATTCCATACCCGTTTCCACGTGCTATCCTAAAAGTAACACCTCTCACTTTTCGGTTCAATTCATTTTTCAATGCTTCGGCTTTTATTTTACTACCACTATTGTAATAAAAAATGGTCGGAACATTCGCAAAAAAGCTTGGTTTTTCTTTCCAATTTGGATATATTTTTAGTTTGTAATTTCCTTGCTGAATGTATCTTGCTAAGATCTTTTTGGTCGTTTCATTGGGTTTGTACGAATAGAAACGCACATAATAATTCACCGCTTCGTTTTTTATATTGTATTTCACAATATCACTTTGTGTAATACTCACAACTTTATTGGTGCTTTCGTAGCTGATTTCAATGCTTCCGTCTTTCGAAGTGTATCCTGCAACTTCTTTAAATGGTGATATATTTTTAATTTCCACACCAATATTCATCAACTGTTTTACCAACTGATAGACTTCTTCTTTATTGACATTTTTACCATAATGAATGGTATTTACTTTTTGTCTTCCATCATCATTTGGGACTTGTTTTATGTTTAAGCGAAAGCTAGGTTTTTTCATGGATTGAATCAAGCGTTCAATTCTAGAATCATCGGCTTTGCGTTTGTAATACCGAACAATGGTATTGTCGCTAATGTTGTTGGTAATTAGGTTTAATTTATCTTGTGCTAAGTTGATGTTATTTTGCACAACGGAAGTAGTTATATTGCTTTGATTATTAAGTCCTCGTTCTATTTCATCCAATTCTTTTCTGAGTGTGGTGACCAGTTCAGTGATGGAATCGGTTCGTAAGGAATCTTGCGCTCTGAGTCGAACATTTTCAATAAGTTCCATTTTATATTGCTGAATCACTTTTTCATTCGCTTTGTTCTTTTCGTGCTGTGAATAAATAATTAAGGAAGAAACCAAAGCAATCACCAAGACAGAAACAATCAAAGTGATGAAATTGTATCGTTTGTCTTTCTTTCGAACTTCAGCGATGGTAGCTTCTATGGTTTTTTGTGGCTTTATTGGACTCATTCGAGTGGTGGTTTTTAAATAATTATAAGTCTCATGAATTCATCATTCAATTCTCTACGTTCAGAATCTGAAAGTTTCGATAAGGCATTCATTAAACGTTTTCGTTTCAATTCAAATAACGTGATCAGTGTCAGTCTGTTTTTCTTCTTCTGAATTTCTAAAAAAGGATAACTACTAAATGCACTTGGAATAAAACCAGTTAAAGAAGCGAGAACATCTTGATCATTTTTTATAAAGAGAAAAACAACCAATGCTAAGCTCAAACCGATCGCTGCATAAATTAATTTATAATAAAAACTAACACTTTTTTGATAGCCGCTTTTCGCCACTATAATTTCTTCTTCTGAGATAATCGTACTAGCCAATTCGTCTATTTCTTCTTCCGTTTGACGTTCTTCATCTGCTGCAACTGCTTTTTGATTTACGATCAATTTCGGAATGTATTCATCTCCTGTTTCCGTCAATGCAATGGTTGCCAACGCTATTTTAAACGCGTCTTTGATACTGCGTCCATTAAACAATACATTATAAAAATTCTTTGAGAAATCGATCGCAACATCATCTGGAATTTCTTTATTCATTCCAATGATATAAGGAATGTTTTCATTGAAATGATCAATGCCCGACAAACTGTGACAGGTATTGAGAAAAACACAATCGATATGATCCAAAAAGCCCGAAAGTAAATCCGATAGTTTTTGAATAGAAACTTCTTCTTTGTATCCTTCTACATCTTCTAATAGTAATTGTTCATCTGAGTTTCCGTGTCCGGAAATGTGCAAGATATTTGGTTTAATTTTGAGTAAATGATCAATCAAAAGATCTTTTGTCACTGCGCCTCTCGATTCAAATACAAACAATTGCTTTTGATCGCTTCCGCCTAAAACTTCACGAATAGCGTTTTCTTCCACGTCTAATCGGAGTGCATCACTATCGACGGGATTTGCTTTGATGAATAATATTTTAACTATATCAGGAATAACGTTATAATTTTAAGTTCATAGTTTTTACGATTTCTTCCATGTCAACACTTTCATTGCTACTATTGCGAACGTTGACACGCGAAAGAATTATTTTTTCAGGAGTATCACTTTGAAACGTTTCTGCGGCAGCTTCAAATGTCAACTGACTTATTTTTTCAATAAATGATACAGGTACCTGATAGGTTTCTGCATCTTTAAACGAATTGAATTTTGTAGATCGTACACCTTCGGAACGACTTACGGGTTTTACAATGCGCTTCTTTTGTAACAAGCGCTGTTGACTCGTTAAAAATCCAACTCTATATAATTTATGATCTTTTACATAATACACCACTTTCCAAAAAAGATACGGCAATCGTACTTTTTCATCGTTGACCGTTTTTAAAAATTCAGGATCATCTTCTCTAAAAGCTGGACCGCTGAACAAACAAATTTTCATACTGCCTTTTACAGCTTCATGATGCAAAATATAATTCTCGATACTTTTCCAAACACCTCTATTTAGTTTACTTACTTGCGGAATTGCATTGGTATAGTAGAATGTTGATTTTGCTGCTAAGCGAGCTGTTTCAACATCTGTTCCCCATTGTACATCTTCTCGTTTTGCCATGTGACCTTTGTCAAAGTCATACTTTTCGGCATCATACAATGCTTTTCCCCATTGTGTTTCTGGTGGAATGCGTGCGTCTTTTTCCCAGCGCTCGCTTCCTTCAAAAATGCTATCTCTTTTTAGTTTCTGGAAATGTTTTCCATCCACATTCACCGCTGAATAATAAGGGAATTTTCGAAACGGATTTTGCAATACACTGTAATTTTGATATGGCAGATAATAATCTGACACTTCCAATCCATCAGCAGTAAACTTAGCAAGTTCTTCCGCATGAATCGTTGGCGTTTGCACTTGATGTGTTTCAAAAAAATTAGTCAGATAACTCAAATCAGCTTATTAAAAATATCAAATTATATATAGTTTTGCAACTTCCTTCCGAAACATTTAACGATTATAATGATACAATTAAGTCGTCATCATTGGTATCGTTTAGTGTATTCAGTTGTACATCTTCCAAGAAACCGTTCGAAAACACCTGCTGCATCTCACTAGATAACAATCCGTTGCGATAGCTTTTCCATTCGGCAACTTTATCGCCAAACATATGTGTTGCTAGGTTTGGAAATTTCCAATCCGAATTTTTCCCCCAATGAATCGTAAACGGAATATTGTTTTCTTGTAATACTTCAATCATGCGTCTTCCATATTCTGTCAAACTCATAATTTTTCTTGATTTTTCCCATAAAACACCATCAATTTCTAACATACAGGTTATTGGAAACTTTGTAAACCCAAGTGTTGCTTCGGTTTGTTTGACAAATCGCATGGCAAAAATTCCAGGAATTGGTCCTTCTTCTTGTGTCATTTTTTCCAACACTTTGTATGCTTTCGACGAATCTTTGTGATGAATTCCAACCGAACATGCAAATGCTGGTCCTTGATATGGTGCATCCCAAAAG
>CAYGPQ010000139.1:3764-8351 GCA_964351775.1 uncultured Kordia sp.
GTTTCATATAAGGTTCCTAAGGTTTCTTCATTCACTTCGGGAAGAATAGTTTTTCGCAATTGCTTGATGAACCACGGAATACTTTTCGGAAACTTCTCTGAAAGTTTAATCAACAAATAAATCAAATCTTTATAGAGTGATGTTTTGATGACAGGAAACGGATCAGGATACGGAATTGCATACGGTTTTTTATACATAATCTCAATTACATATTCGCTTTCATTTGTATACGGATTGATGAATACTTTGTAATGATACGGACGCAAAGGTTTGCCGTTTTCGTCTACTTCGCCATCAATCTTGAACGAAGAATTCTCAAAATCCATCGTATCTGCTAATTTTAGTGCAGTTTCTTTCTTTATTTTCTTGACGTATCTTTTTAATAGAAAACGATCTTCCGCTTCAATCACCACACCATGAATAAATCCAAACGCGCCCAATCCAACCAAAGCAGCATTAAATAAATGATCGTTTCGGATGACTTTCGCGTTTATTTTTTTGGCAAAATCATCGTTCAGCGCAGGTTTTGTGTGTCGTTCTACATAGACAATATCGGTGGGTTTATCGCCAACAATCAAATTGATTCCTACTACATAATCTTGCACGGCACCAACATTTAACGCCGAACCATGCACGCCTGTTGACATACAACCCGCAATCGTTTGTCCGTTACTAGCGCCACTTGTTTTTAATGATTTTCCATGTGAACCTAATACTTCCGAAATCCGCTTGATGGTATTTCCACATTGAAAAAAGAACAGGTTTTCATTCGCATAGTTTGAGTCTTCATGTGTCATTTCTTGCGGAATCGGAATATGAATGCTCATAAAACCATTGTAGTGCATATTATCTTTTTGATGCGCAATATGCGACAACGACCAACTAGAACCATACGGTCTAAAACCTTCATTTTTGTCGGCTGCTTCCCGAATTAATCGTTGAATTTCTAGTGCAGCATCAGTATAGCGATCGTATTTTGAAAACATAGTTGCCGAACCTGCCAATTCGGTTACATATAAGGTTTTCAATGGAAAAGGTCCGTTATTATGTAAGGTATCCCAAGAACTTTTTGCGTATGGAGTTGTCTTTGCCATGCTATTTAATTATTAGATTTCATACATACATATTTCACACGCACGCTGCGTTTTCGTCCAAATGTGACGGCACTTAGTAAGACGCCACCAAATGTATTTCGGTATTCAACCGTATGAATTCCGGCAGTTCCACATTCTTTCAATAAATAGGTAAAATCCTTATCGGTTACTTTAATCGTGATTACGGTATCAATTTCGCGCACTTTTTGCATGCGGTAATAATCGGTTCTATCACTTACAGGATCGGGTTCAGGATCGCCGTACACATTCTTTAATCGGACACTATAACAAGATGAAAATAAGCAACATATCAACAATGCGATGCTCCATTTTACGAGTGTTTTATAACTTGATTTCATAGGTATTTTTAATTTACCTATAAAAGTAGTTCCTTTCTGATGGGTTTTCAAGGGTAAAAACACCCTAAAATTCAAGGGATTCATCACATCTATAATTTGATTAATTTAGAATGATATAAAAATGATTTGTAATGCTTTTGGTTTTTAGTTGAGAAACAGTTAGTTTCGGTTTTTAACAATAGTGAAACTGAAAATATTCGGAATTCTGTATGTTGCTATGAATTAGACAAATGAAAAAGCTTTTAACGATACTACTTTTAACTACAATTTTTATGAGTTGTGAAAATACTAAAACTAGATTTTTAGTGAATGAAGTTCCAAACAATATCCCAATTGATTTTATGCAACAGCTGGTTCCTGAGCATCAATTAATCCATAAAGGAATATTTTCTCCCAATTTAGACGCATATTATTATACAATTTCTGATCAAAACTTTGCACAATTCAATGTATATGTAATTAAAAAACACAATGGAAAATGGTCTGAGCCACAAAACGCCTTTTTCAATAGCAAATACAATGAACATGGAATGAGTTTTTCTCCTGATGGAAACTCGCTTTATTTTAGCTCCACAAGACCTGTTCCGATTGCTGGAATACCTCAAACTTGGCATATTTGGAAATCAGACAACGTGAATGGCAAATGGAGTAAACCAATATTTGTTGATATTCCAAACTTGCGAAATAAATTGGTTTCTCATCCTACGATTACAAATGCTGGAACGTTATATTTTCATGTGAGCAATTTGGATTATAGTGAAATGGACATTTATCACGCAACATTCATAGATGGAAAATATAGTACTGCTGAAAAAACATCAATTTCAGGAAGTTCAAAAGCAGGAAATTGCACACCGTATGTTTCTCCCAAAGAAGATTACTTAATTTTTGCTGCAATCGGGAATCAACTTGAATTGATGATTAGTTTTAATGATGGAAATGGCGGATGGAAAAACACGAAAAAACTAGATGATAAAATCAATACAAACGGACAAGGAAACCCTTATGTAACACCAAATAATAAGTTTTTGTTCTATACCACAGGGAATTCTCAAACAAAATGGTCTGTGAAATGGGTTGCTATTGAAGCTGAATTAAAAAAATGAACCAAACGATCACTAAAAACGAAAAATCAATAAAAATCTTGAACAAGCTAATTGCAGATGGATTTTACACTGGTTATATTGGCCCTGAAAGGTTTGAATTAGTACGAAATCATTTTCCAAATAATCATAGATTACTTGGACTTTTAAATGAAAATGGTAAATATGAAATTAAGCTGGACTTTAAATATCCGATGAATATAGCCGTAAAAATCTTATTGATATTAGGAATACTTACTTCAATAATTTCTGTAATAAGAGGCAATTGGCTCATTCCAATTAGTCTTGTTGTTTTTGGAGTAATTTTATTTGTAGATTTTAAAATAAAACAGAAAAAAGAAATCGAGCGATTTACAAATAAATTTCTGGAATTTGATAGAAAGGAATATTAATAAAACCACAACTCAACAACTAAATTCTTCAACTCAGTCACAAAAAATCAATAAGCTCCGAACTCAAGCTCAAGATGTAAACTTAGCATTTAATTCTTCTACAATGAGTTCTATTTTTTTGTTTTTGGCTTCTTTCTCTAAAATAATTGCTGGAGCTTGTCGAACCTCACAATTTTGAATTGCACAACGCTCACAGGTTACTCCAACAGATTGCATTTTAATAGTAGGATCTGCTAAAAATTTTAATTTTCGTTCTAACTGTTTATCAATCAACAAACCAATGCTAATACTTCTGTATCGATTGTCTTTAAAAGGATCTTTCGTTGCCGATGAAAGCACTAAATACTTAACTTGATCGCCTTCATAATTAGAAATTTGAATATCGAATTCGTGAGCGTTTTTACTTTTACTAATGTCATTCAAAACTTTTAAGGAAACCCAACGTCTACAATAATGTTCATTGGTTTCATTACCATGAGGCGAATGCTGATGCGATAAGTGAAGTTCTTTTTTTAAGTGAAATCTATTGCTATCTGCCTTATGTGTAAATCTTAAAAAGAATAAATTCTGAATATTAAAAGCTTTTGGTAAAATATTCGTCAAACGCTGATAAAACGATTCTGGAGAAGCATTAAAAGCTTCCAATATATGCAGAAAAGAAGCTTCGTCAAAGGTTTCTTTTTCAAACACTTTTTCTAATTGAGGTGTCAATTCATCCTTAGGAATTGTAAGTGCGCCTGCAAAATAGGACGCATAAAAATTATGAAGAACTTGATCAAAACTTTCAAATTTTATCCACGGAAACGTATACAATCTATCGGTGATTTCTAAAAAATTATACGCAATTTCTTTGGCATAAATAAAGGTGCGTTGCGCTTCGTCAATTCCATTTGCAAGTAACAATGTTTTAGTTTTAGGTACAAAAACAGAACGTAAATTTTCTAACGCTTCAAACGAACTCAATTCACTTTTGTTGATATGATATCCGTATTCTTCAATTAAAATTTCCTCTAAATCTTTGGAAGCAATAGGTGTTGTTAAATCGACTTGATATGCTTTTGAAAACTTCAAAACTTGCTGCTCCAAATCATCAAAATAATTATTATTTGCTTCTTGAAATGAACGCACAGAAGCTAGAAAAAAACTTTCCCTACTAAAGTTATAATGCTGTGCAATTTCAATAATTGTACTAATAAAAGCATTCACTTTTGCGGGCGCATTGGCAACAATATCTATTAAATTACTTTCTTTAATTCCGAAAAGTTCAAGCGGAATTTCTTTTAAAATTTTTGACTGTAATAGCTCTCCAATTGGCGCCAAATTTTTATCCAACTTCAACGAAACCATCTGATCATAAGGCACATCTAATTTCTCAGACAATATGACAATTTTATCTGGTTTTGGATACTTCTTCCCTTTTTCAATTTCGTTTAAATATGATTTTGACAAACCAGAAATTTTAGACAAACCAAACAATGATAAATTTTTATCAGTTCGTATTTGCTTCAATTTTAAGCCAAAGATGAGTTTTATATATTCTTGTTCCATAATGAGAAAACAAATATAGTAATTTTTGCGAATCAACCTAAAAAAGCGAATTTTATATTTTTAGCGAACGTTCGCTTGTTTTTATAAAATC
>CAYGPQ010000140.1:0-8275 GCA_964351775.1 uncultured Kordia sp.
TTCAGTTGACGGTTTTCAGTTATCAAAAAACACGTCAATTCGAGTGATTTTTTGTCATTGTAAGTCTTTTGATTATCTTCGACTAAATTCGAGTTCTCAGTTCTCAGTTAACGGTTTTCAGTATTCAGATATAATACGTCAATTCGAGTAATTTTTTGGAATGCAATGAAGAAAAATTGTATCAAGAATCCTGTTTTCAGTTCTCAGTTTTCAGTTGACAGTTCTCAGTTGACGGTTTTCGGTTGTCAGTTCGAGCGCAGTCGAGAACACTTTGAAACCAAAATCATATAAATTGAATTTTCGTTAATTACAAAGAAATAAAAACACCTTTTACGTTCATTTTTTCTTGATAAAAAATATTTCGGCTCCGCTCAATATAAACCAAGCCAAAAAACTTGTGCTGAGCTTGTCGAAGTATCAAGCCTGTGTATAGGAAATTGCTGCGCACCATTCACTAGCTAAACTGCATGCTTGAAGCTACGCTTCGCAATTCCGTTTGCTAGCTCATTATTTCTTAACACAGTCAAAAAGAGTTCTGATAAAAATTTATTTTAAACGAGTAATTTTTATAATTCTAAATATGTAATTGAAAACATTTTTTTATAAAAAGATTTAAAAACCAATAAATGAAAAGCACCAAACTCCAAATAGAAAACGCACAAGGTCATAAACTAAGCGCGTTTTTAGAATTACCAGCCAATCAAAAACCAAATTACTACGCCATATTCGCGCATTGTTTTACGTGTAGCAGCACATTAAATGCTGTAAAAAATATCAGCAGAATGCTCACAACGCATGGTTTTGGTGTGGTTCGTTTCGATTTTACAGGTTTGGGCAGGAGTGAAGGCGAATTTGCAGAAAGTCACTTTTCAGGAAATGTGTCCGATTTATTGGCGGTTCAACACTACATGAAAGAAAACTACGAAGCGCCGTGTTTGTTAGTTGGACATTCGCTTGGTGGCGCTGCTGTGTTGGTTGCCGCTTCACAATTGGACGACATTAAAGCAGTTGCTACGATTGGCGCGCCAGCAAATGTGAGTCATGTAAAACACTTGTTTACGCATGATACACATGAAATTCCTCAAAATACAAACGTGCAAGTCAATATTGGTGGCAGACCTTTTACGATTAATAATGAATTTGTAGCTGATTTTGATAAAACAGATTTGCCAAAAGTTGTCAAAAACTTACGCAAACCCTTATTAATTCTACATTCCCCAATTGATGCCATTGTTGGAATTGACAATGCAAAAGAGTTATATGTAAACGCACATCATCCAAAAAGCTTTGTGTCTTTGGACAATGCAGATCATTTGTTAACAGACATTCGCGATAGTCGCTACGCAGGAAATATGATTGGCACTTGGGTAGAGCGTTATTTTCCGAAAAAAGAGAATCAAATGTTAGACACCGAAGGCGAACAATTGGTGGGACATTTGAATTTGATTGAAGATAATTTCACTACAAATATTCAAACTAAAAACCATGATATGATTGCCGATGAACCCATTTCTGTTGGTGGCGACGATTTTGGACCTTCGCCATACCAATACTTATATGCAGGTTTGGCAGCGTGTACCACCATGACTTTGAAAATGTATGCCGATAGAAAACAATGGGATTTACAAGAAGTCTTTGTCTACATTTCACACAGTAAAAAGAAAAATACCGAATTGAATATTCCGATGGAAAAACCCACACGTATTGATTTCATTACAAAGAAGTTAAAGTTTGTTGGAAACCTAACCGACGAACAAAAACAACGCTTAAAAGAGATTGCTGCGAAATGTCCTGTACATAAGACCTTGGAAGGCAATGTGGTTTTTGAGAGTGAGGTTGTGTAGATTTTTGTCATTCCGCACTTGATGCGGAATCTATTTTATTGATCTAAACTGTTGTTTAAAAAACTCTTGTTTCATTGATAGGCATGGAGTTATATCTACTTTTAATTGAATTTTCTTTCTAATTTCTGGTTGATTACGGTTTTCCGTAAATATACACTTGTTAAAATGATGTATATTTGAATTCTCCCGTAATTAATCATAAAGAATATAAGCAAATTTGCCCCGTACGTCTTTTTGAGTAAAAGCTTAATGAATATAGAATATTATACTAAAAATGGAAATTAACTTTATTGACATTCAAAATTTCAGAAAACTTAAAACTTGTCGAATTGATATAGGCGAAAAGCAAACCATTTTTGTTGGTCCTAATAATAGTGGTAAGACTTCCGCCATGGATTCGCTTTCATTTTTTTTGACTGAAAAAAATAAGTTTACTACTCGTGATTTTACTCTGGACAATTGGCTTAAAATTAATAACCTTGCTAAAAAGTGGCTTTCTGATGATAATAAAAATGAGGAATATTGGGAAAAGCAATTAATAAATTTAGCAAATTTTCTACCTCAAATTGATTTATGGCTGAATGTTAGTGATAAAGAACTTCATTATGTTCATCACTTAATACCAACTTTAGATTGGAAAAGTGGGCTATTAGGCATTCGATTAAGATATGAACCTACAAATTTAGAAACCTTATTTTTAGAATTCAAAAATGACTTTGATGCTGCTATTAAACTTAAAGGGAAATCAAAAGGGGAGCTAGAATTATGGCCAAAAGATATGTGGACATTTTTAGACCATAGATCAAAGTTATTAAAACTGTTTACAATTAAATCATATATACTAGATCCTTCAAAAGTTGGAGACTTAAAAAGTCAAAATCAAGTACCCCAAGAGTTATCATTAAAAAGTGTTCCTATTGATAAAAACTCATTTAAAGGGCTAATAAAAGTTAGTACGATAAATGCTCAAAGAGGTTTTTCAAATGATCATAATGGTTTAAAACCTCTTTCAACTCAGTTTAGAGATTACTATAGTCAGCATCTTAGCCCTGAAGATAAACCGAATGAAGATGATTTAGATGCACTAAGCGCAATTGATAATGCAACGAAAGCTTTTGATGATAAATTAAAAGCAAGTTTTGCACCTTCATTATTAGAACTAGGTGATTTGAATTATCCTGGGTTTGGAAACCCAAACATCACAATTTCGAGTTCAATTTCACCGCTGGATGGAATTAGTCATGATTCTGCTATTCAGTTTGAGATAATGAAAGATAAAGATGGAAAAAAGACACTGCTTTCTCTGCCAGAACAAACTAATGGTTTAGGTTATCAAAACTTGATATCAATAGTGTTTGAACTCATTAGGTTTAGAGATGAATGGATGAAAGTTGGAAAAAAATCTCAAAATGATGGTGAAGATGAAATATTTGAGCCCTTACATTTAGTACTCATAGAAGAGCCTGAAGCTCATTTACATGCTCAAGTTCAGCAAGTTTTCATAAACAAAGCATATAATATCCTAAGAGCTCATAAGCATTTAGGGAAAAATGAAAAGTTTACCACTCAATTAGTAGTAAGTACACATTCAAATCATATTGCGCATGAAGTAGATTTTGTTTCTTTAAGATATTTTAAACGATTATTACCTGCTAATAATAATATTGCTACTTCAAGAGTAATTAATTTATCAAAAACTTTTGGTGATGAAAATTTTACAACAAAATTTGCTATTCGGTATTTAAAAACTACTCATTGTGACCTCTTTTTTGCAGATGCAGTAGTACTTATTGAAGGCTCAGCAGAAAGAATGTTAATACCATATTTCATTAACCATCATTTTGATGATTTATCTAAATCGTATTTATCATTAGTTGAAATTGCTGGAAGTCATGCTCATAAACTTCGATCATTAATTGAAGACCTAGGCGTTTTTACTCTTATTATAACAGACCTCGACCCAATTAACCCAAAAGATAATAGAAAATCTGTTTTACCTAAAAAAAGTAAAGGGTACGAAACTGGTAATAGTACTATTTCAAAATGGGTACCAAAGGTTAAATCAATAGATTCTCTAATGGATTTAGACTCTAAATTAAAAGTAACAAAAGATGAGCTTGTTAAGGTTGCATTTCAAATTCCTCAAAAAATTACCGTAAATAAAGATAATAAAGAGACAAATGTTTATGCTACTAGTTTTGAGGATTCGCTTGTATATGATAATATAAATTACTTTAAGTCGCTAAAGGGACTAAGGTTAATAAAAAAATTCAAAAAAGTTATAGATGATAGTACAGTTGAAAGCTTTGAAAATGATATCTATGAAATATTAAGAAATAGCGCTTCGGGAGACAAAGCTGCTTTTGCACTAGATTTACTTTTTCTAGCAGACCCTAAAAGATTAAAAGTACCTAAGTATATAAATGAAGGATTAATTTGGCTTCAAGAAAAACTTTCTAAAAGTCAACAGTTTTAAAAAAAAATGGCAACAGATTCTAATATAAATATTGATGATATAGTTGAAAAAGAAATTAAAGATAACTTGGATTTTAATAACCCTAAAAGTTTTTTTCTTTTTGCTGGAGCAGGTTCTGGAAAAACCAGAACATTGACTAATGTATTAGATTTTATAAAGGACGAACATAATGATCGTTTAAAGTTGAATAATCAAAAAATAGCAGTTATAACTTATACAAACGCAGCATGTGATGAAATAAAAAGTAGAATAGATTATAATCCATTATTTAATGTCTCTACTATACATAGTTTTACATGGGATCTTATTAAGCATTTTACTATAGATATAAAAGATTGGTTGAGAACTAAATTAATGGATGATATACTTGACTTAGAGGATAAACAAAGTAGAACAAGAGGCGTAAATAAAACCTTTATAGATAGAGCAAAAAAAATAGAATCAAAAACTAAAAGACTATCAGCACTTAAAAATATTAAAGAATTCGTTTATAATCCTAACGGAGATAATATTAGTAAGGATTCTCTAAATCATAGTGAGATAATAGAATTAGGCGCATTTTTTCTCAATAGTAAAGAGTTAATGCAGAATATATTAGTCAGAAAGTATCCAATATTATTAATTGATGAAAGTCAAGACACAAATAAAAATTTAATAGAATCATTTTTTGCTGTTCAAAAGCAACATAAAGATTATTTCACACTTGGGATAATTGGAGATATGATGCAGCGTATTTATTTGGATGGAAAAGAAAAATTGGAAGACGATATACCTGCCGACTGGCTGACTCCAAAAAAGCAACTTAATCATCGAAGCCCAAAAAGAATAGTTAAGTTGATAAATAAAATAAGAGAAGGAGGAGATGGACAACGGCAAGAACCAAGAAGTGATAAAGGAGAAGGTTTTGCTAGACTTTTTATAGTACAAATACCATGCTCTAATAAAAAAAGTATTGAAAGAGGTATAGCAGAAAAAATGGGTAGTATTACTAATGATAAGAAATGGTATGGAGAAAGTTCTGAAGTAAAAATATTGACACTTGAGCATCATATGGCATCCAGAAGAATGGGGTTTGATGATTTATTTCTACCTCTATATAACACAAAAAAATTAAAGACAGGAGCTTTAGATGGTACTCTTTCTGGAATAAGTTTGTTCACAAATTCAATTCTTCCATTATATAATGCTTGGGTCAAAGATGATAAATTTGAAATTGCTAGAATTGTAAAAGAAAAATCGCCTTTACTAAGTCGAGATTTACTTAAAAAGGCAAAAGAGCAAAGTAAATTGATTGAAAAGACGAATGAGGCAGTCAGCAAATTATTTTCTTTGTGGAATGATAGTATTCCAACATTACTTGATATATTAAAAAATATTGCCGATTCTCGTCTTTTTATTATTCCAGATTCTTTAATTCCGATAGCAAATAGAACTCAAGAAGAATTATTAATTATTGAGGAAACAGAAGAGCAAGAAGAAGATGATAAAGATGACGTAATAGAGGCTTGGGATAGTGCGCTTAAAGCAACTTTTGACCAAGTGCCACTTTATCAAAAATATGTTACTGATGAGGCTAATTTTGGTACTCATCAAGGTGTCAAAGGAAGAGAATTCGAAAGAGTTATGGTAATATTAGATGATGATGAAGCACGAGGAAACTTGTTTAGTTATGAAAAATTACTAGGTGTTAAAGGACATAGTGCTACCGATGCTCAAAGAATAATCGATGGTAAAGAGACCAGCTTAGATAGAACATTAAGACTACTTTATGTTACATGTAGTAGAGCAAAAGAAAGTTTAGCATTAGTGTCATATACCGCACATCCAGAGTTATTTGCAAGAAACATAGTAGACATGAAATGGTTTGTAAAAGAAGAAATTGAATATATAAAATAAAAATAGTTACAACTTAACGAGTAGTAGTTTATAATACCAACAAACAAACTAAAAATAGATTCCTGCCTTCACTTCATTTCGATTAACTCAATGTAAACTAACTCTGCGACCACGCAGGAAGACAAATAGAAAGCACCTATCTACAAAACAAACGCTCAATTCATCCACATTCCTAATCAAGAATAATACCGATCATGCAACCTATCAATATACGATTTCACAGCTGCATCCGATTCAAAATTAGGTGTCGTTTTAGACTCTCCAGTTTCTCGGTTATGTTTGTCTGTGAGCGCAGCAGCGTGCATTTGTTGTATTTGTGAAGCATGATCCTGTATCACAATCGCTGGATTTGCCACAGGAGCCTTAACGCCTTTTAATGGATCATCTGTTCTTGGCTTCGATAAGGTAAGAACATCTAGTAGGTGTGGAGCAGCTTTATCACGTTCAGTCAATGGAGGCAATGCAAACATTTCTTCTAACGTAGCTAAAATAGACGTATGATCTATTGGAACATCGCCTTTTGTTCTGTGAACTGTTCCCGCTTCAATCCAAGGAGAAATTAATACCGCAGGTACGCGCACACCATACCGTGTGAAATCAAACCCAAAAGCTTCTGATTTGGCAGGTGGAGAAACTGCATTATCTGGTGGCGTTATATGATCGTAACAACCGCCATGTTCATCATACGTAATCACGAGTAACGTATCTTTCCAATACTCAGACTTTTTTAATGCGTTATAAATCTCTAGTAAATACTGTTCTCCTGCAGCAACATTATAATTTGGGTGCTGACTGTTTCCTTTAGATCCCCAAATTGGTTCTAAAAAAGTATAGTCGGGAAGTGTTTTTTCAGTTAAAGCAGTTTTAAAAGTATCAAAAGATCCAACGCTACAACCTGCTGGTATCGTTTCTAAAGGTCCTGTGTATTTTTTTTCTTTCGCTGTAGTCACACCTTGAATATCCTGACAAAACCCAACGGTATATGGTTTTCCATTATTGCCAAAAATCCCCCAAGTTCTGTCATTATCCGCTAAATGCTTAAAAATACTTTTTGCACTATATGAATGTATTTCGTCATATAAATATCCTTGTGAAGTTCCCATGTGTGTAAATGCTCTATTGGGCAGTGTTTCCGTAGGAGCAGCGCAATACCAATGGTCGCAAACCGCATACCCTTTGGCTAAGCCTGATAATATAGGTAGTGTTTCAGGTGTATGCATTCCCATAATATCTTTAGTTGCGACAGCCTTTAATTCGGGAACCTTGGAAGCATGTCCAGATGGGCTCGGTTTTTTATACCATTCCTTATAAGCATCACTTTTATAATCATGCGTAGTATATGAGCTAGCTTTGTGCGTAGTACTTTTAGTATATGGATGTTCTTCTCTTTCAAAAGGAGCATTGTTTAATGGACATTCAAAATCACGAACAAAACCTTGATTCTTTGCGATGCCTTTTGGATACGGCGGACTTGCAGCTCCAAATAGTTGAAAGTTGGTATTTGCAAACCCTTCTCCAGGATCTTTATTAGGCATAAAATAGGCATTAGGGTCATCAGGATCTATTGGAAATACTTGAATAGCGTTTCCGTTACTATCAGGATTAGTTTCGTTACCTGTCAATCCTTCAAAAGGATGACCAAGCGGCGATTTATTATTATTGTCTTTGTAAAGAAAGCCTAACATACTGTCAAATGAGCGATTTTCGAACATCATAACGACAACGTGCTTAATGCGAGAAGTTGGAACTGTCATATATACTATTTTGGTGGTTAGTTGCTAGAAGTGAAATCGAAACTTCAAGTATGGCGTTCACTAAAATACTAAATAATTTGAAGCGAGTCTAACTCGTATCAAAAAACTACTAAAAATAGATTCCAGCATTCTCAGGAATGACAAAGAGGAAATATAAAATTATTCGTGAATTCGTGGTGAAAGAATACTTTTAAATTTGTTTTATCGAAGTCCTTCTGATATGACATGAAATCATTATACGTGATGTTTTACTGTTTAATTATAATTGCTATTAAAATCAAACATAAAATTCTTATTTTTAATTC
>CAYGPQ010000141.1:0-8240 GCA_964351775.1 uncultured Kordia sp.
TCCGTGTTTTACTTCCGTTGTTCGTTCTTGAATTGGCAAGAGAACTCTTGCTTTCGTATTTGAAAGATCGCCGGTAATTTTATAATTGAACTGAATGTTGTTTGCCGTTTGTTTTATCGCGCCAAGCGAAATAGTATTCGCAGCAGTCTTCCCTTTATATTCTTTTATTTTGGCATACATTTTTGAACGATTAGAACCGACAAAATGTTCTTTTCCATTAATAATAACTGCTGGCGTGTAGATTCGGTTATCGTTAAATTTTTGCGCGTACAAACGTTGTTTTTCCGTGAATTGTTTTTGGCTAAACGGATCTTTCCAACCAATATAATCCCAATAATCAACATGATACGACAAGGTAAACACATTTGCATCTTGGTATTCTTTTCCAACTTTGTCTAACAACAAATCTGCACTAGGACAGCTTGAACAACCTTGCGAAGTAAATAATTCTAAAACGACAACTGCATTGTGTTTTTTAGTTATCATATTTGTGAAAGAAGTAAAAAATAGTATGGTAAAAAGTGAAAGTGTTATTAAATATTTTCGTTTCATGATCTTAAAGTTTAACTTGCCATATATAAGACGATTTTACATGAAGAAGCTTACGATCCTTTTATTTTTATTGAGCGTTTCGCTTACGCATTCGCAAGAAATTGGAATTTTAAAATATGCTGGCGGTGGCGATTGGTATTCGAATCCGACTGCGATTCCGAACTTGATTCAGTTTTGCAATGAAAATATCAATACCGCAATTAAAGCAAAACCGCAAACGGTTGAAGTTGGTAGTACCGATTTGTTTCAATTTCCGTTTGTACACATGACCGGACATGGAAATGTATTTTTCTCGGATGAAGACGCTGAAAATCTTCGGAAGTACTTGACTTCTGGTGGGTTTTTACATATTGATGATAATTATGGAATGAATCAGTATATCCGAAAGGAACTAAAAAAAGTATTTCCAAATCAGGAATTAAAGGAAATTCCGGCAACGCATCCCATTTTTAAGCAACCGTATTCATTTCCGAAAGGATTGCCGAAAATTCACGAACATGATGGTTTGCGTCCACAGGCATTCGGGTTGTTTCACGAAAATAGATTGGTATTATTGTTTACCTTTGAAAGTGATTTAGGTGATGGTTGGGAAAACAAAGAAATCCACAATGACTCGGATGAAATTCGCTTGAAAGCCTTACAAATGGGCGCAAATATTGTGCATTATGCGTTTAAGAATTAATTATTCTATTAAAAATTATCGATGAAACTTAGTTATTATTGTACAGCTCCTTCTTGTGGAAAAATAAATTATATCAACGTACAATCTGATAATAGATATGACTTGAAGCAAGAAATTGGAAGTGAATTTAATGAACGTTGCAAACATTGCGGAAAACACACAAAAAAGCATATCAACAGATTGTATGGAGAAATGAATATGATATATGTATTGATTGCTGTGCTCGTTGCGGCTGTACTGACTGTTATTGTTTGGATTTTAGGTTTTATTAGTGGTGCTATAACCTTTGGAATTCCGTTTTTAGTTTGGTTTAATCAAAAAAAAAGAGCGAGTAATTTTAATAAATTGATGATTGATTAATAATGAGTTATAACCTTTTTTTAGACGATATTCGTGTGCCAGAAATGGTATACAGAAATCCTGATGATTACAATTTTGTAATTGTGCGTACGTATGAAAAATTTGTAGCACATATTGAAGCCAACGGACTTCCAAAGTATATTAGTTTTGATAACGATTTAGGTTTGAATGCTGATGGTGAAGTTGCGGAAGATGGTTATGCTGCGGCAAAATGGTTGGTGTACACTTCTGGTTTGGATATTACCAAACTCGATTTTTATGTACACTCTGCAAATCCTGTGGCAGCAAAACAAATTGAAGGATTATTGAACAATTATATAAAGCATTTAAAATCTCAATCTTAGTTTCTATTCATGCCACAACTCACGCATTATAATACAGCATTTACGAAACGAGATTTTCCTATAGTGTTAGTTTCAGATCAGGTTTCGAATGCGCCAAATATTGGTTCGTTGTTTCGAATTAGTGATGCTTTTGGTGTGGAAAAAATATTTTTTTGTGGTGAAAACATTCCTGTGTTTGGCAGAAAGATGACAAAAACTGCGCGCGCTACCGAAAAAGTAGTGCCTTTTGAAATTAATTCAGCCATTCACGAAGTGATTGCACAATTACAAAAAGAAAATTACAGCATTATTTCCCTAGAAATTACAGAAAATAGTAAACCTATCCATGAAGTTGATTTTACGAAGTTTAAAAAAATTGCCTTAGTAATTGGTGATGAAAGTTTTGGCGTAAATCCAGAAACATTGTACGAATCAGATTTGGTGACACATATTGAAATGTTTGGTCAAAACAGTAGTATGAATGTGGTGCAAGCTACAAATATTGTACTCTACGAAATAACACGCCAACTTATGCTTGCGAACTAATTATATTATATTAATTTTAGCTACAAACTGACAGACATGACTTCAAATACGATTGCAAACGGAATTTTAAAAGCTGTGGGAATTATTTTCGGTGTTTTATTACTCCTGTATTTTCTCTATCTCATTCAATCTGTGATCCTTTATATAGCGATTGCTGCAGTAGTTTCGTTGATCGGAAGGCCTATTATTCGTTTTTTAAAAAGACGGTTAAAATTTAAAAACACACTTGCCGTCATTTTTACGATGACCTTAATGATTGGTTTATTAATTGGTTTAATTTCGATGTTTATTCCGCTAATTGCAGAACAAGGAGAAAAATTATCACTACTTAATATTGAAGAACTACAAGGAAATATTGAAACCTTATATCTTCAAATTTCTGAATATTTAGAAACAAAAAGTATCGATTTAGATCAATCACTCAAAGATTCAAAACTGCTCTCTAATATTGATTATACGATTCTTCCAAACTTTTTCAACTCCATAATTAGTGGTTTCGGAAACTTTAGTATCGGATTGTTGTCTGTATTATTTATCTCTTTTTTCTTATTGAAAGACAGTCAATTACTAGAAGATGGCATCATGGTTTTTGTTCCAAATAACAAAGAAAAAAGATTGGCTAGATCGTTTGAAAAAATTAAAGATTTACTGTCAAGATATTTTATCGGATTGGTTTTTCAGATATTAATCTTGTTTATAATTTATACAATTGCACTGCTTATTTTCGGAATTAATAACGCCATTGTGATTGCTTTTTTATGTGCTTTATTAAACTTGATTCCCTTCATCGGACCTTTATTTAGTGGTATTTTGATGATGATTTTGTGTATGACGAGTAATATAGAAAGTGATTTCAGTTCGGTTATCTTACCAAATACCATTGGTGTGATGATTTTCTTTGTGGTCGCACAATTGGTCGACAACTTTTTGAGTCAACCACTTATATTTTCAAATTCTGTAAAATCGCATCCGTTAGAAATTTTCCTCGTTATTATTATTTGGGGATTATTATTCGGAATCTTAGGAATGGTGATTGCCGTGCCTTCATACACTGCGCTTAAAGTGATTTTGAAAGAGTTTCTTTCCGAAAATAAAATTGTACAATCGATTACTAAAGACATTTAATTCTTGAATTTAGCGCTTTTACAACCCGAAATTCAACAATTTATCAATGAACATCTTCATGATGATCCAACAACACTTTTATTAAAATACAAAGAAATTGACGGGATTCCTTTTGCCGAAATCATGGAGCAAATCCAAGCAAAAGCAAGATGTGAAAAGAAATTACCCACTTGGTTTCACGCAACAAATAGCTACTTTCCAAATAAATTAAACATCGAACAAACTTCATCCGAACAAACTGCTAAGTATAAAGCAAGTTTGTTACAAGGAACTTCCATGATTGATGTAACAGGCGGATTTGGTGTAGATTGTTATGCGTTTTCAAAGCAGTTTCAAGAAGTTACACATTGTGAAATTTCGCCTGAATTATCTGAAATCGTTGCACATAATTACAAAATACTAGCAGTTTCCAATATCAAAACCATCGCGACAGACGGAATTGAATATTTACAAAATACACAACAAACTTTCGATTGTATTTATATTGATCCTTCTCGCAGAAATGATGTAAAAGGAAAAGTGTTTTTACTAGAAGATTGCTTACCTGATGTAGCTTCACATCAAGAACTATTGTTTCAGCATGCAACTACGATTTTAATTAAAACGTCTCCACTACTCGATATTACAAATGGTTTACGCTCATTAAAATTCGTGAAAGAAGTACATGTTGTTGCCGTTCAAAATGAAGTAAAGGAATTACTTTGGTTGTTAGGTAAAAATACAATCACAGACAATGTGTTGATCAAAACGGTCAATCTTAAAAAAGATACCTCAGAAACCTTTGATTTTCTACTCTCCGAAGAAAAAAATCTTACGATAAATTTCGAATTACCTAAAAAGTATGTGTACGAACCCAATGCTGCCATTTTAAAAGCTGGCGGATTTTTGAGTATTGCCAATGCGTTTGGACTTAAAAAACTCCATCAACATTCACATTTATATACTTCGGATGAACTGATTCCGTTTCCTGGACGACGTTTTGAAGTTTTAAAAACACTTCCGTATACCAAAAAAATCATCAAAAAAGAGTTAAATTTAACCAAGGCAAATATTACGACGCGCAATTTTCCAGAATCGGTTGCCTCCATTCGAAAAAAATTATCAATTTCTGATGGCGGAAAAGATTTTTTGTTCTTAACTACGGTGTTTACTGGAAAAAAAGTGGTTATTTATTGCAAAAAAGCATAAAAAAACCAAAAAAAAATCGCTTTTACGGTTTTACCGTAGCTTTTATAATAGGTCACCTTATCTCATAGTAAAGACTTCTGCATACATTTGAATCATGCAATACAGTTTTAGGGATTTAGGGGAATCCACTATACTTTGGGGAACTTTGAAAAAAGTTCCCCTTACTTCTTTTATAGGGTTATATGAACTATAATCAGGTAATCAATATCGCATTCAAAATTTTCCTTCAAACAATATCTTATATCGAATTAATGCTACATATAAACGATTCTTCATATTTTTAATGATTAGAAAAAGATTTTAACTACCATATATATACATTTGAATATCCTTTTTAGGTAACTAGTAAATAACGATACTTAAAGCCGTACTTCTGCATAAGAAATACGGCCTTTTTGTGTACAATTTTTACAAAAAAATGACGGCTCTTTTAGTTCTCTTTAAAAATTTGAAATTTTTACGCAGAAAAAATCTTACAATCGATCGCTTTGATCGATAAAATGTGGAGTTTGTAGAAAGGAATTCAAAACCTGCACAATTATCTAATAGATTCAATAGTTTTACAACACTGAATTTAGAATGAATATGTAGTTATTTATTACACAAACACTCAATCATTCTAAATTTGTGTATTGTTTCTTTTAAGCCGAAAACAACACAATATTTCAGATAAACAGCAAATAGGAATTCAATTCTTTGAATTCTTACTTATTGTTGTGTTTTTAACACAACTCTTATGGAAAGGGAGGTTTATGGTAGGGCCTCCCTTTTTTTTTAGTGAAACTCAACTTTGAGAAGCCTGAAAGGCGCACACAAAGTTGTAAGTTGAACTAATCCCGCTGAAAAGCGGAATCTTATAAGTTAGCTTTCAAAAACTATTACTCCATTCTATCTTCACTCTTTTAAAAACTTTAACGCCAAAAAGTTTTTTATTTAAAAAACATATTCTAATATTGCAATATGGGAATAACAAAAACAACAGGATTTTCTGAAGAAGTGAATGCGATGTCAGAAATTTTAAAAGCACTTGGTCATCCGGCACGTTTATCTATTATGCATTATTTGGCAAAGAGTCCAGCGTGTATTTGTAATGATATAGTGATGGAACTTCCGCTCGCGCAACCCACAATTTCAAGGCATTTGTCAGAATTGAAACGTGTAGGATTGATTCAAGGAGAAATATCCGGAAAGAACATTTGTTATTGCATTAACACCAAAAAATGGCATACTGTATTGGAATATTTAGAAACAATTTCCGTTGCAGTGGCTAAACCAAAACAATGTGAAACTATTAAATACATACGATTATGAAATTATCTGAAGTTAAAAACCGCTTACACAATTTAGCACAACTCGATTTTTATTTACCAAACGCACAAAAAGTAGAAAGTCATTTTCATGTGACTGAAGTTGGAATGATTTCAAAACATTTTATTGATTGTGGCGGCGTTGTTCGCACAGAAAAAGTGGTGAATTTTCAATTATGGTCCGCAGATGATATTGACCACCGATTAGAACCAAAGAAATTAATGAACATTATTGAACTTTCGGAAAAAGTGTTAGGCATTGAAGATTTAGAAGTTGAGGTAGAATATCAGGCAGAAACGATTGGAAAATATGGATTGGATTTTGAAGATAATCACTTCGTATTAACAACGAAACAAACCGATTGTTTGGCAAAAGATAATTGTGGAATTCCAACACAGAAACCAAAAAAGAAATTGTCTGAATTGCAAGCTTCTTGTTCGCCGGAATCTGGTTGTTGTTAGGGGATTTGAAATGTACTCGGTGTGCGTGTTGCAAAAGCCTAAGATAGAAAGACTCTTCAAAAGGCTAAGAATTAGTCGCTTTTTATAATATTATAGGCTTGTGCAACGGTTACCGGTGTTGTAAACAGTACATTTTCCAGTAATTCTATAATGCTATATTTTCGATTATTGGCATATTCTCTAATTCTTTAAATTTTCCTTTTATTTTAGTGATATCTTGATAATTAAATTCTTTAGTTAGAACTAAATTTGCATACAAGCACATATCAATTAGATAAGCAGAATATTTATTAGTTTTTTTCATATTTACTCTATCTGATAAGTGATGAATAAAACGTAAGTCATTGAGTTCTTTAATGCTTTGATCAAAATCTCTATTAAGTTCTTTTAAATTATTTGGAACTAAAAAAATATTAGTTTTTTTATCCTCTATGACTTCTTTACAAATCACAGTTAAGTATTCTAATAATTTTTTTTGGTCTGCTCCGCTATCTCTTATTAAAAATTCCTTTTTATCAGAAAGTTTATCTGAAATTATTTCGAGAATATCTTTAAGGTTTATTTTACTTCGACCATTTAGCAAAAGTTCACATATGTTAAGCATATAATTTAAAAAATCTCTAGGAACACCTCCAGAGGCAACACAAAGTAATTTAAACGACTTAGAAGATAAAATGTCTTTAGGTTTAAGAGAAGTTGCATATGATGATTCTATATTGGCAATTAATAGTTTCATTAAAAAGTCTTCTAATAAATGAAAGCTATCCAATGTGTAATCTAAATCAATTGATTGAATATCATCACCTAACTCAACTCCCACAAATGTATCATTCTGTTTATTCAAAACAGTTCTATGTTTAATTGTTGAAATTTTTAAAATCACATTATTTTCCTTGCATAAATTATGGAAAAAATCTAGAAAATATGGCTGATTTTGTTGAGGAATAAAATAGAAGTCATCAAGAGATAAATAAATTTTAGAAGAAGCTAGTGTTTCCGAAATCTCGTCTAAAATATTTTTTAATTGAGGTATTTTGTTATTTAATTCTCTAAGTTTATTGTCTTTGAATTCTTTAATTGATTCAGATGTGTTTTTTAAATTTGCGCTTACTCCTAATCCAAACTTTAATACTTTACCTGCTATTTCGGAATCATCTGTTTGAGATAAAGTATGAGTAACGTTATCTGGTGTTTTTAATAATTCAGTAAATTCTTTTTTTATAGATCTAATTCTCTTTATAATTCTTGGTGTGAATATTGGTAGATATGTATTGAACTTTTTTTTTAAAAAAACTTGTTTTTCATAACTTTCCAAAATTTCAATTACGGTTCTTATTATTGAATCAGATAGCGTAAGGTTTTTAACCTTCTCTACATTTATTTGTGCATGATAAGTAAAAGGGTAATCTTTTAGGTAATTGTTAATAAGTAAGGTTTTTCCTGAACCTCTTCTACCAAAGAAGATTTGATTTCTTTCATTTTTCGCTCTTTTCAATATCTCATTGAAATCAATAAATGTTCTTATAGTTCTATTATGACTTCGGATATTTTGTTCAATTTCTTTAATTAAAAGTCGTATTAAATTCTTATCCATTATTATAATATTTAGATATTGAGTTCTTCATTCAAGTATTGTTGACAACGTTTATGTATAAGATTAGTGGCGTGTTTAAGTAACTAATTTAGTAAACAAAA
>CAYGPQ010000142.1:0-8124 GCA_964351775.1 uncultured Kordia sp.
ACGATCAGGTTAAAATAAGAGGTTACCGAATTGAATTGGGCGAAATAGAAAACGCAATTCGCAGCTTTTCTTCCACGCTTAGCTCAGTAGTAGTTACAACTAAACAAATTCAAGAAGATCCTATTTTAGTGGCCTACATCGTAACCAAAGCACTTGATAAATCAGTCTTACAACAACATTTACAAGCGCAATTGCCTGCATATATGATTCCTTCGTATTTCATTACCTTGGATGAATTGCCATTGACAAAAAGTGGTAAAATTGATCGCAAAGCATTGCCAAACTTAACAAAAGATGCACTAGTTGCCACACAAACCTATCACGCGCCAACCACCGAAATAGAAATGCAGTTGGTGACCATTTTAGAAGAAATGCTGGCAATAGCGCCTATTGGAATCACAGATAATTTCTTTGAATTGGGCGGAAACAGTTTGAGCGCATTACAATTACTCTCAAAAATATCAGAAGTATTTCATGTAAAAATTGACTTGCGCGGTTTCTTCAATGAATCGACAATTACATATCTACGAGATGCAATTCTACTCGCTGAAAACAATACAGAAAACGGAACATTTTCAAACATTCCAGTTGCGGATGTACAAGAGCTATATGAACTTTCCTATGCACAAAAACGATTTTGGGTATTAACCGAATTAAGCGGACAAAGTGCTGCGTATAATTTATTTGCAACGCATACAATTACGACTGAGTTTGATATGGAAACGCTAAACAAAGCGATTCAAATACTAGTGCAAAGACATAGCAGTTTACGAACGACATTTGTTACATACAAAGGAATCCCGAAACAGAAAATTCACGGGATAGACGCAGTAACATATACGGTTGAAACCTATCCTACTAATGCAAATCTTGTAAAAGAGGACGTTTACAATACGGCGTTTCAATTAGACAACTGGCCTTTATTTAGAATTGCCGTCGTTGCGGAAACAAACGAACTTATATTCACTATTCATCATATTATTTCGGATGGTTGGTCGTTGGAAATTTTTAAAAGAGACATCGTAACGATCTATGAAAGTTTGCGCGCTCATGCAGAAATTCAATTGCCCGCATTAGCCATTGACTATAAAGATTATGCAGCCTGGGAACACACATTAATAGGTTCAGAAGCGATTCAACCTTCAAAAAACTATTGGCAAACCAAATTACAAAAACCGTTAGCGCAATTTCAATTGCCGTATGATGTAGAAACGAAATCGGCAACTTCACAAACCGAAGGAAGTTACTATACCATCGTATTAAAAGATGAAGTTCGCATGAAATTATTGCAATTTTCATCAAACAAAAAACTGCGTTTGATGAGTATTCTCATGGCGAGTTTCAAGATTATTTTACAACGATTGACGAATGAAAACGATCTAATCATTGGAATTCCTGTTTCTGTACGATCGCACACCGATTTACAACATCAAATAGGTGTATTCTTAAATACAATATTGATTCGAAACACAATTTCATCCACAAAAACAGCGATGGAATTTCTAACGGAAGTAAATAATTCATTACTCGAAGCCATAGATCATCAACAATATCCTTATGAAAAAGTAGTAGAAGGCATTCAATTAGAAAGAAATCAAAACGCTGAATTGACGTCTGTGTTTTTCAACTTATTAAATTATGATTTAGCAAATGCGCCTTCATTTGATGCACAAGAATCTTTACTTGGAAAACTTGAAACGGCAGTAAAATTTGATATCGAATGTTATGTAAAAGAATATTCGGATGCAATTAGCATTAGTTGCGTGTACAGAGATGCTGTTTTCAAAGCGGAAACAATTCAACATTGGATGAATACCTTTGCAACGATAATTGAATACATCATTGAGCAACCGAAAACGATCATTTCGGAAATTCCTTCGTTTACAGCGCCGATTTATCAAATTGCGCACACTAACAAAGCTACAAGCGAAGTTATATTAGAAGAAACGATAGTAACACAGTTTGAAACACAAGTGGCAAAAACACCGAATGCAATTGCAATTCATAGTGAAAATGTCAAACTTACCTATCAAACATTAAATAGTATTGCGAATGGAATTGCCAACAGCATTTCGTTAAAAACAGCTTCTAATCAGCGTGTTTCGTTATTACTCGAAAGAGGAGAATTGCAAGCACTCGGAATTTTAGGAACACTAAAATCGGGAAATGCGTATGTACCATTAGATAGCGAATATCCCGCAAAACGATTACAACACATAGTAGAAGTTTCCGAAAGTACACTCTTAATTACTTCTGAGACTAATCGTGCTTTAGCGGAAACTATTACAGAACTATTACAAATTCCAATACTTGTCATCAGTGCAGCGGATGAAAAAATACTTGAAAATCCTTCGATTAATAGTAAAACAACGGACGAAGCATACATATTATTCACATCAGGTTCTACAGGAATTCCGAAAGGCGTTATTCAAAATCATCGGAATGTATTGCACTATATCAAAAAGCATATAGAAAACATTGCTGTGACGGAAAATGACACGGTAAGTTTACTCTCAACCTACAGTTTTGACGCGTATGTGGTGGATATTTTTAGTACACTCTTAGTCGGTGGAACATTGGCACCTTTTGACATCAAAGTTTCAGGATTACAAACACTAAACACTTGGATTCAAAACTTCGAAGTTTCCATACTTCATATCGTTCCGTCGTTATTTAGAGCGTTTGCAAGTATCTTAAAAACAGACGAAAAAGTATCGGCTCGCGCCTTGGTATTAGGTGGAGAGGCTACTTTTAAACAAGATTTTGAAGTATTCAAAATGAAATTTTCTTCGGATGCGATATTTGTCAACATCTACGGCGCGGCAGAAGCTTCTATAATTTCTACAAAAGTACTATCGCACGAAAGTGAACTGCACAAAAATAGAATTCCGCTTGGAAACATCTCAGAAGATGCGAATGTATATATTTTACAAGATGGAAAACTTACGCAAACGATTTATGCGACAGGTGAAATTGTATTTAAAAGTGAATTTTCTACGGTTGGATATTTAAACACAACAGAAAAAACGAAGAGTACAACTCCTGAAAAACTATACAAAACGGGTGATATCGGGAGTATTTTGCCAACAGGCGAGTTCGAATTCATCGAAAGAAAAAATCAACAAATAAAACTGAACGGAATTCGAATTGATGTATTGGAAATAGAACTTCACATACAAAAAATAGCGAGTCAAGCGGTGGTAATTGCGCATGAAAATAAATTGATTACCTATCTTTTAGAAGCTGAAAAAGAAAAGCTATCCACCATCAAAAAAATACTCAAAGAGGAATTGCCACATACTATGATTCCTGAAATATTTGTATTTCTTGCCGATTTCCCAAGAACACGTACAGGGAAAATTGATCGAAAAGCATTGCCAAATCCATCGGAAGCAACCACAAACGAAACGAAGTTTGAAGCACCAAAAACTGCAAACGAAAAACAACTTGCAGAAATTTGGCAACAGATTTTAAACCTCGAATCGGTCGGAACTCATGATAATTTCTTTGAATCTGGCGGACATTCGTTACTGGCTATTCAATTAATTGCACACATACAAGCAACTTTTGAAGTGGTCATTAACATCAAAGATATCTTTGAGAAACCAACGATTTCCGAATTGGCAGTGGTCATTGCAGAAAATACTAAAAGCACCATTCCTGCAATTGTTCCTACAGAAAGAACCAGCAATATTCCACTGTCGTACGCTCAAGAACGGTTGTGGTTTATAGACAAATTGCAAGGAAGTTTGGCGTATCACATTCCGGGCGTTTTACAAATCAATGGTAAAATTGATACGGATATTTTAGAAAAAGCAATTAAAGCATTGGTAGCGCGACATGAAACTTTACGAACTGTGATTCGTGAACACGACGGCGAAGGTTTTCAGCACATTATGAAAGTGGATAATTTCAATGTTGAATCTATCGCTTCCGCAAGATTGGACAACGATCTAGCACAATTTATTGAAGTAGAAATACAAAAAACATTCGATCTATCACACGATTATATGTTGCGCGCCACGATTGTAAAACAGTCGGAAACTGCACATTTATTAATTTTAGTATTGCATCATATTGCTGCGGATGGTTGGTCAATTCCAATCTTTGTCAACGAATTAGAACAGGCTTATCAGCAAATTTTGACAACTGGAAAAGTAAGTTTGCCGCCACTTTCGGTTCAATATGCAGATTATAGCGTTTGGCAACGAAACTATGTATCTAGCGAAATTCTAGACGAAAAACTGAACTATTGGACACAGCAATTAAAAAACGTAACGCCTTTAGCATTACCGACGGATTATGTGCGCCCAGCAATACAATCAACTAAAGGTAAAACATATCTATTTGAAGTAGATCAAACACGTACCCATGAATTAAAAAACATCTCAAAAGCGGAAGGAACCACACTTTTTATGACACTTTTGAGTATTTATAACGTATTATTATATCGATATTCAGGACAAACGGATATTGCCATTGGAACGCCAATTGCCAACAGGTCACAACTTGAAATTTCAGGATTAATTGGATTTTTTATCAATACGATTGTGATTCGAAATCAACTATCGCCAGAAATATCGTTTGCCGAATTGTTGCAAGAAGTGAAACAAATGAGCTTGGAAGCCTTCACTCATCAAGATGTTCCGTTTGAAAAAATAGTAGATCATGTCGATTCCGATCGTCATAAAAGACGAAGACCAATATTTCAAACGATGTATGAGCTTCAAAATAATGAAGAAGTTACTGGAATTGCATTGGGTGAAAGTGAAATTACACTGCTTGAAACCAACACAACGACGGCAAAATTTGATATTTCTATGACCATTCGCGAAAGCGAAACTGGAATGTCAGTCGCTATTGAATATGCAACGGCTTTGTTCAAACACGAAACTATTGAACGTTTTGCAGTACATTTTGAAGAATTGCTAAAAGCGGTTTGCGAAAATATACAGCAACCGATTGGTACTTTAAAAATGTTGCCAAAAGCAGAAAAAACACAACTTTTAGAAACGTTCAATAATACGAAAGTTGCGTATACAGCCGAAAAAACAGTACTGGATTTCTTTTCGGAACAAGTTGAGAAACGTCCAGATGCAATTGCTCTGATATTTGAAGGAACGGAAGTAACGTATAAAGAATTAGATGAACGATCGAATGAAGTTGCTCATCATTTGCAAAACAGCGGAATTACAGTTAATGATCTAGTCCCAATTTGTATAAAACGTTCATTGGAAATGCACATTGGTATTTTAGGAATTCTAAAATCTGGAAGCGCGTATGTTCCAATAGCTACAGATAATCCTTTGGAGCGAATTCAATTCCTCCTAAAAGATGTTGGCGCAAAAATAATACTGACTACTTCGGAATTAAAAGAACGATTTACAAGCTTTGAAAAAGAAGTCATCTACCTCGATGAAATCAAGGATTTAGGACTTTCAGCTGCAGCAGTTCAAACAAAAATAGTTCCATCTCAATTGGCGTATGTAATCTATACCTCAGGAACTACGGGGAATCCAAAAGGAGTCATGAATGCACATTCGGGATTACTAAATCGTCTCTTGTGGATGAAAGATGATGTCAAAATCACTTCAAAAAGTATACTGCTTCAAAAAACTCCGTATGTATTTGATGTGTCTGTTTGGGAACTACTCATGCCTTTAATTACGGGTTGTATTTTAGTTATTGCCAAACCAGAAGGTCACAAAGATCCTGCATATTTACAAGAGACGATTGCGAAATATAAAGTAAACTTGATTCATTTTGTACCGTCAATGTTAGGAACATTTATAGAGTCGGTTGCACCATCAAAATGTACTTCTTTGGAAAATGTAGTTTGTAGCGGAGAAGCCTTACCAGTACAAATGGTAAAAAGTTTTAAAGAAAAATTTATCAATACCAGCATTCGTAACTATTACGGACCTACGGAAGCTGCGATTGATGTTACCGCAATAAATCTTTCAGAAAAAGAATATCATACAACAATTCCAATTGGGAAACCTGTCGCAAATACAACGATTTATATTGTTGGAGAAGATTTCAGTATCTGTCCGATAGGAATTTCAGGAGAACTTTTAATTGGTGGTATTCAAGTTGCAAAAGGATATTTGAACAGAGACGAATTAACCCAAGAAAAATTCATCGAAAGTCCATTCAAACCTGAAGAACGTGTATACAAAACTGGTGATATTGCCCGATGGTTGCCCGATGGAACTATTGAATATCATGGACGAACAGACGATCAAGTTAAAATTAGAGGCTTTAGAATAGAATTAGGCGAAATCGAAAATGCTTTAGACAACTTAGAAAGCATTAAGCAATCGGTGGTTTTAGCAAAAGAAAATCCTGTAGGTGATAAACAGTTAGTTGCATATTTCATTTCAAATGAAGAAGTTAACTTCGATGAACTACAAGAAAAACTAGCAAAGAAATTACCGGAATACATGATTCCAAAACGGTATATGCGTTTGGAAGAATTTCCTTTGAGTGCAAACGGAAAAATAATCAAAAAAGCACTTCCAGAAATAGATGTAACAGCTTTCCAAACTATGGAATATGTTGCACCAACAACAGAAACAGAACAACAATTAGTAAGCATTTGGCAAGAATTACTTGGTGTAGAAAAAATTGGAATCAGAGATAATTTCTTCGCGTTAGGCGGACATTCTTTGCTTGCCATCAAACTGATTACGCGAATTTCAAAAGCATTTGAAACAGAAATCAGTGTAAAAGAAGTATTCCATTATTCAACCATAGAAGAAATAGCGAAGTATTTAGAAGTATTTACCGAGCACGATCTTGAACAAGATGACGAAGAAATCTCATTCTTCTAAAAGCAACCACAGACTACATATTTATTCGAAATTATGATAAATAAAGATTTATTGCATATAATATATACCGCCAAATCTGACGGAATAAAATTATTTGTAAAAGACGGAAAACTAGGAGTGAAGAAGCACAAATCTGTGATAATATCTCCTGAGTTGACCAAACAAATACAGGAAAATAAAGACGCGTTAATTCAATTTTTACAAAAAGGAACTTCAACATCTAACATTCCTGAAATGCAAGTGGTAGCGCGTCCGGCAAGGATTCCGTTATCATTCTCGCAAGAACGTTTGTGGTTTTTAGATCAATTGCAAGGAAGTTTGGCATATCATATTTCGGGGGTATTAAAAATTACGGGCGAATTAAATGTTGCTATGTTGGCGGAAGCATTACAACACATCGTTTCGCGTCACGAATCGCTTCGAACGGTTTTTAAAGATCATGAAGGAATTGGTTATCAAGAAATCATAAAAAGTGATGCTTTTGAAGTTTCACACCTCAAAGAAACATCAGAAAAAAAGATTTCAAATCAAATTGAAAACGTAACAAAATCGTCATTTGATCTTTCGAAAGATTATATGTTACGAGTGGCGGTGATTTCAAAAAGTGATACTGATCATATCTTAATCTTAGTCTTGCATCACATTGCTTCAGATGGTTGGTCACTGCCGATTTTAGTCAAAGAATTAGAAGCTTCATACACACAATTAATCAATGGAAAATCGATAGAATTACCTTCATTACCAGTACAATATGCAGATTATAGCACTTGGCAACGCAGCTATTTATTAGGTGAAGTTCTCACAGAAAAACTAGCATTTTGGTCGTCAAAACTAAAAAATGCAGCCATCTTAGAATTGCCAACCGATTTTGTGCGCCCAGCAATTCAATCTACAGAAGGTGCAAAATTCTATTACACCATTAAACACGAATTACTGGATCAATTAAATGAATTGACAAAAACTCATAGTGCAACTTTGTTTATGAGCTTGCTAAGTATCTACAAAGTAGTATTGGCACGCTATTCAGGTCAATATGATATCAGCGTAGGAACTTCCATCGCGAACAGAACACAAGAAGAAATCACTGGATTAATCGGGTTTTTCGTAAACAACATTGTATTGCGGGACGAATTTTCAAGTTCGGATTCTTTTGAAAAATTATTGCAACAAGTCAAAGAAACCTGTTTATCAGCATACGAACACCAAGATGTACCGTTTGAGCGCATTGTAGATAACTTATCGTTAGAGCGCGATCAAAGTCGCAGTCCGTTATTTCAAACGCTCTTTGTAT
>CAYGPQ010000143.1:0-8086 GCA_964351775.1 uncultured Kordia sp.
AACTGGGACTGGTGATGAGGATCAAGGAGATGTAGAAGATAGTTCGCAAGGAAGTTAATATAAAAATGCTTATTTTTGATTACTATTTAACCCTTAACGCAGTTTGTTAAGGGTTAAATAGTTTAATCAATCTTTAATTTTCTAAAAAACAAATCTATATACTTTGAAAATATTTATCAGATTTTTGCTTATTTTTTTATTTTGTAACAACCTTGTTGCGCAAAGTTATGATGTATTATTACAAATAGAAGATTTAAAAAATAAAGAAGCATCAGAAATAGAAAATACTTTAAGGGAAGTATTTAAAAATGCTCTAAATGAAAAAAATGATTCTTTGAAAAAAGAATATTTTTCTAAGTTGTCTTATGAGTTTTATAAAATAAAAGATTCGTTATATTTCAGAAAGTCTAATTCTTTGGAAATAAAGTATGCAAAAAAATTCAAAGATTCATCAATAATTGCCAAACATTATTGGGATTTAGGTAGTTTTCATAATTATTATAAACAATATGACAGTGCTTATTTTTATTATGATGAATCAAAAAAAATACAAATAAAATTAAAAAATACAAAAAGTGTAGGTATTTTACTTTCCAATATGGCTCAAATGCAAAGTAATGTAAAAGACTATACAGGAAGTGAAATAACAACTTTTGGAGCAATTAAAATCTTTAAAGATATCGAAGATTACAGTCGCCTTTATAATTGTTACAATTTATTAGGTATTATTCACAATAATTTAGATGATTATGAAAAAGCAATAGAATATCATAACGATGCACTATCATATCTAAGAAAGGTGAAAGATAAAAATTTGGTTAAAGAATCTCAAACTTTAAATAATATAGGTGTTGTTTATCGCAATCAAGGAAATCATCAATTAGCTGTTGACAAATATAATGAAGCTTTAAAATATGATAGTCTTTATTATAAAAGACCACAACTATATGCTACATTAGTTGATAATCTTGCATATTCTAAATTCCAATTGAATGATCGTACAGATTTACCTGATCTTTTTTACAAAGCATTGGAAATTAGAGATAGTCTTGATATTTCAGTAGGTATCATAATAAATAAAATTCATCTCTCTGAATATTTTTTAAAACAGAAAGATACTGTTCAAAGTTTGATGTATTCTACCCAAGCAATGCTATTAGGTAAGAAAATAAAATCTTATGATCATTTACTAGATACTTACAAACTACTTGCTAAAATAGAGCCCAGCAAAGATTTTATTTACTTAAATAAGTATATAAAACTAAGTGATAGTTTAGTTAAAAATGAACGGACAATACGAAATAAATTTGCACGGATTCAATTTGAAACAGACGAATATATTAGTCAAAATGAAAGACTTAGCCTCCAAAACACTTGGATTGTAGCCATTTCCTCAGCAGTAATTTTCTTTGGCTTCCTTATTTATGTAATCACACAACAACGAACGCGAAATAAAGAACTCGAAATGGAACGACAACAACAACGTGCCAATGAAGAGATTTATAACTTAATGATAGATCAACAAGATAAGATTGAAGAAGGAAGAAAACGTGAAAAGGAACGTATTTCATTAGAATTACACGACGGAATTTTAGGAAGATTGTTTGGAACACGACTCAGCCTAGGAAGTTTGAATGCTAAAGATGACTCAAGTTCAAAGAAAATGAGAGAACAGTATATCCATGAACTTCAAAGTATTGAGGAAGAAGTGAGAAATATTTCACATGAATTAGGATTAGATAATTTCAATTCCACAACGAGTTATAGCACAATGATTGCAAATCTCTTGCAAGAACAGTCGAAAATAACTAACTTTAAATACCAAATTGAAGATGATGATCGTATTGTATGGACAGATATTCCAGGACATATTAAGATAAATATCTATCGTATCATACAAGAATCTATTCAAAATATTAATAAATATGCGCAAGCAGAAAACGTAATACTAGATTTTAAAAAGAATGAAGATCATATTATCCTTACCATAAAAGACGATGGCGTTGGTTTTGACCAAGAGAAAAGAAATAGCGGTATAGGACTTAAAAATATGAAATCAAGAGTAGCTTTACTACACGGACAATTTACAATAAATTCAATTCCAGGTAAAGGAACCTCTATTAGTGTTGACGTTCCAATGACATAGAGAGACTTAACCTAACCATATGAAAGAAATAAAAGTACTTATTGTAGATGATCACCCAATGATTATCGAAGGATACAAAAATGCTCTGCTGGGCATTAATTCCGATGAAATGACACTCCGGATTGACACAGCCGATAGTTGTGACGGCGCTTTTAGCAAAATCAAAAATGCTTCTACGGGTACTCCGTATGATGTCGTTTTTTTAGACATAAAATTACCACCATCGGAAGATGGAAAAATTATTTCAGGAGAAGATTTAGGAATTAAAGTAAAAGAATTACTGCCCGATACAAAAGTGGTCATTCTTACCATGTTTAATAATAATTTTAGAATTCATAATATTTTAAAGAATATCAATCCTGATGGCTTTTTAGTGAAAAGTGATGTGACTTCCGATGAATTAATGCGTGCGTTTCAAGTAGTATTGACCGATCCACCATATTATAGTCACACAGTAACTAAATTACTACGTACACGAATTATCAATGAAGTTGTGCTGGATGATATTGATCGTAATATCCTATTCCATCTTTCTAAAGGAATTAAGACAAAAAACCTAACAGAATACATTCCACTATCACTTGCTGCCATTGAAAAGCGCAAAAGGCATTTAAAAGAAGTCTTTGATGTTGAAAAGAAAGGTGATGAATCACTTTTAGAACAAGCCCGGAATACAGGTTTTCTATAAAAAATTAGAATCATAAAAAAAAGCTGTTTGAAATAGAATCAAACAGCTTTTTTAGTTATAATAAGCTACGTTAAGATGCTAATTTGCAACATCGCTGATAAACTTGATACGATACAAGCGTAATTCTTCATCGTCGTAATCGCCATCAAATTCTTCCATTGCAGCAGCAATTTTATCATCCTCAGATTCTATGAAATATTCGTGAATTTCTTCTTGTTGATCTTCATCTAAAATATCATCAATCCAATAACTAATGTTTAATTTTGTTCCGCTATATACAATTTGTTCCATTTCTTTAATGAAATCAGACATCGAAAGTCCCTTTGCAGCAGCAATATCATCCAATGGAAGCTTTCTGTCCACATTTTGAATGATGTATAATTTTAAACCAGAATTGACTCCTGTACTTTTTACGATTAAATCATCGGGGCGAATGATATCGTTTTCATCCACATATTTTTTGATGTAATCGATAAAATCTTTTCCATATTTTTTTGCTTTTCCATCACCAACACCATGAATGTTTTTCATTTCATCAATGGTAATCGGATATTTCAATGCCATATCTTCTAAAGAAGGATCCTGAAAAACCACAAACGGCGGAACACCTATGCGTTTGGCAACTTTTTTACGCAAATCTTTCAACATTCCCATTAACTTCTGATCTGCTGCAATACCACTTCCTGAGGATGCAGTAACAATATTATCGTCATTTGCGTCATTAAAGTCATGATCTTCCGTCATCATAAATGATTCAGGATTTTCTATAAACGCATTCCCAGCTTCTGTTAACTTAATAACTCCGTAGGTTTCAATATCTTTTTTGAGAAAACCCGCAACTAAAGCTTGACGAGTTAACGCCATCCAATATCGGTCATCAAAAGATTTTCCCGAGCCAAAAAATGGTTGTAAATGTAATTTGTGTGATTTAATCAACGCATTCTCTTTTCCAATCAACACATTAACAACATTTCGTGCTTTATAAGTTTGTTTAGTTTTTTTAATGGTACTAAGCAACTCAACAAGTTGGTCTTTTGCTTCCACTTTCTTTTTCGGAAAGCGAACATTATCGTCCATATCTGCTCCTTCTCCATCATCTGGGAATTCTTCTCCGAAATAGTGCAATATAAATTTTCGCCTAGAAATCGATGTTTCAGCATACGCAACTACTTCTTGTAATAACGCATGCCCAATTTCCTGCTCTGCCACAGGTATTCCAGACATAAATATTTCTAACTTCTCAATATCTTTATACGAATAAAAAGCCAAACAATGACCTTCACCGCCGTCTCTTCCTGCACGTCCAGTTTCTTGATAATAACTTTCAATACTTTTAGGAATATCATGATGAATCACAAATCGAACATCAGGCTTGTCAATCCCCATACCAAATGCAATCGTGGCAACCACAACTTCACAATCTTCCATCAAAAACATATCTTGATGTTTGGCACGTTTTTTTGGATCTAATCCAGCATGATACGGTACGGCATTTACGCCATTCACTTGAAGTACTTGTGCTAACTCTTCTACGCGTTTACGACTCAAACAATATATAATCCCGCTTTTACCTTCATTTTGTTTTACAAAACGAATAATATCTGCATCTACATTTTTTGTTTTTGGTCGTACTTCGTAGTATAAATTAGGTCTATTAAACGATGCTTTAAAGGTTGTTGCATCAGACATTCCTAAATTTTTAAGAATATCTTCTTGCACTTTTGGTGTCGCAGTCGCTGTCAATCCTATAATTGGAATATCATTTCCAATTTTTTCAATAATACTTTTAAGATTTCTGTATTCGGGACGAAAATCATGTCCCCATTCTGAAATACAATGGGCTTCATCAACTGCCATAAAAGAAATTTGAATCGTTCGTAAGAACTCAACATTTTCCTCTTTTGTCAATGATTCTGGGGCAACATACAAAAGTTTGGTAACTTTATTTGTAATGTCTTCTTTTACTTGTCTGATTTCTGCTTTGGTAAGCGAAGAATTCAATACATGTGCAATACCGTCTTGAGAAGATATTCCTCTGAGCGCGTCTACTTGGTTCTTCATTAGGGCAATTAGGGGAGAAACAACAATGGCAGTTCCTTCGTTCATTAGTGCTGGTAACTGGTAACATAAAGATTTACCGCCACCTGTTGGCATAATAACAAAAGTATTTTCCTTGTTGATGATGCTTTTAATAACTTCTTCCTGTAGTCCTTTGAATTGACCGAACCCGAAGTGCTTCTTTAGTTCCTTATATAAGTCAATTTCTACTAAACTCATTCTATCTTTTTACTATTTTACATACATTTGCATACACTAAAGATACTGTTTTCTTTAGTAACAGCAATTTTTTAAATTTATTCATTTTGAAATATAAAGATAATATTATTAGTGTTGCCAAGCAAACCGTTCAAATAGAATGTGATGCGATCCAAAATTTGATTCCATTAATTGATGAAGAGTTTGCAGATGCAGTCTCGTATATTTATGAATCTAATGGTAGAGTGGTCGTTACCGGAATTGGTAAAAGTGCCAATATCGCTACAAAAATCGTAGCCACTCTAAATTCTACCGGAACGCCTGCTATTTTTATGCACGCCGCAGATGCAATTCATGGCGATTTAGGAATTATTCAAGAACATGATACCGTAATCTGTATTTCAAAAAGCGGCAACACGCCAGAAATCAAGGTGTTAGTTCCGTTGATTAAGAATAGTAATAATAAATTAATCGCAATTACCTCTAATAAAGAATCCTTTTTGGGCGTTCAAGCTGATTATGTTTTACACGCTTACGCGGAAAAAGAAGCATGTCCAAACAACTTAGCGCCAACAACAAGCACCACAGCACAATTGGTTCTTGGAGACGCATTAGCCATTTGTTTACTAGAATTAAGAGGGTTTTCAAGTAAAGACTTTGCAAAATATCATCCAGGTGGCGCTTTGGGGAAAAAATTATACTTACGTGTAAGTGATTTGGCTTCCATAAACCAAAAACCTAGTGTATTTGAAAATAGTTCTGTAAAAGATGTCATTGTGGAAATTTCCAAAGGAATGATGGGCGCAACTGCCGTTATTAGTAAAACTAATGAAATTATTGGAGTCATTACGGATGGAGATATTCGACGGATGTTAGCTGATAATGATTTTATTGGCGATTTGAAAGCTAAGAACATCATGTCGTCCAATCCAAAACGAATAGAAAACGATGCTATGGCGGTGGAAGCACTGGAAATGATGGAAGATAACGGAATTTCACAATTAATGGTAGAAGAGGCTGGAAAATACAAAGGAATCGTACATTTGCATGATTTAGTTAAAGAAGGAATCTTATAATGGGGAAAAAAAATAAAAATGAAATGTCATTCTTGGATCATTTAGAAGAACTAAGATGGCATCTTATCCGAAGTTTTGCTGTCATATTTATCATTGCAATTGTCATATTTATCTTTATCACACCTATTTATAATAATTTCTTGATTGTGCACTTAGATGGAAATTTTGTCACCTATCAGTTTTTCTGTGACTCTTTTCAATTCATAGGCGTCGATAGCGATTTTTGCACATTAACATTTGACGGTAGATTGATTAATATTGATGTTACAGGACAATTTACAATCGCCATTTGGACCTCATTAATCCTTGGACTCATTCTTGCGTTTCCCTATGTTTTATTTGAAGTATGGCGATTTATCGCGCCTGGATTAAACCCGAAAGAACGTGGAAAATCAAGATGGTTTATCTTCTTAGCTTCACTCCTATTTTTTGTTGGTTTGCTGTTCAGTTACTACGTAATTATGCCAATGTCAACGTATTTTTTCTATAATTTTTCGATTACAGATAAAATAGAAAACACCATAATGGTACAATCGCATATTAGCCTATTGACCAACACATTACTAGGTGTTTCGCTCGTTTTTGAATTGCCATTAATTATATACTTCCTATCCAAATTAGGATTAATTACACCCGCATTCTTACGAAAGTATAGAAAACATGCGCTCGTAGTGGTTTTAATTTTGGCGGCAGTCATTACACCGCCCGATGTGGCAAGTCAAGTTGTGGTAGCAATTCCAATCTTAATCTTATATGAATTAGGAATCGTCATATCAAAAAGAGTTGAGAAAAATTTAAAAAAGAAATTAAAAAATGGCTAATCAAGTAGAAGAGTTTAATGCGTATCGTTCCAAAATGAACGAGAAACTTTTGGCAGATAACAACAAAATTATCAAACGTATTTTCAATTTAGATACCAATGCGTATATGGAAGGTGCTTTAGACGTAAAAACTAAAGAGTTACTAGGTTTGGTAGCTTCTGCAGTGTTGCGTTGTGATGATTGCATCAAATATCACTTAGAATCTTCATACAAAGAAGGTTTAAGTAAAGAACAAGTCATGGAAGCTTTAGGAATTGCGACACTAGTTGGCGGAACCATTGTTGTACCGCATTTACGCAGAGCTTATGAGTTTTGGGAAGCGTTAGAGGAACAATCGTAATAAAGATTATAGATCTCTTCGCTGATAGATGCAAAACGTTTCAATTCATTGCCAAGCGAAGTTAATTTAACATGAGTTCAATATAAGAGAATCTCTTAATCTCGATAGTTCTGCTGAGTTTATCGAACTATAAAATTCTTCCAGAATTTCACTCGATTTGACTTAATTCTAACTCAAAAAACGTCAATTCGAGTATTTTTTGAAAAAAAATGTATCGAGAATAGTTTTTTGATTCATTAAAAACTTATCTCGAACTCACGTTAATTTAGTATTAAAAAGTATCAGTGTTCTACTGAAAATAGTATTTTTACGCTGTTTAATGACCAAAATATATGATTTTAAGAGCCGATAGTATCATGAAGTCCTACAAAGGGCGAAAAGTTGTCAAAGGAATTTCATTGGAAGTAAATCAAGGTGAAATCGTTGGTTTGTTAGGTCCAAATGGAGCTGGGAAAACCACTTCCTTTTATATGATTGTTGGATTAATAAAGCCAAATGGTGGAAAAATCTTTTTGGACGATATGGAAATTACCAATTTTCCTATGTACAAACGTGCGCAAAACGGCATTGGATATTTAGCACAAGAAGCGTCTGTTTTTCGCAAGTTGAGCATTGAAGACAATATTTTAAGTGTATTGCAATTAACCAAATTATCCAAGAAAGAGCAACATCTAAAAATGGAATCACTCATTGAAGAATTTGGCTTAGGTCACATTCGTAAAAACCGTGGTGATTTACTTTCTGGTGGAGAACGAAGAC
>CAYGPQ010000144.1:0-2828 GCA_964351775.1 uncultured Kordia sp.
ATTTCATACAAGTTTAAATTCGATTTATTTGCAAAAAATATAAGTTTGACTATTATTCATTAACTTTGCACTGAAAAATATAACTATGAGTATTTTAAGATTAAAGGAATTACTTAAAGAAAAAGGAATTACTGGAAAAGTATTGGCTGAAAAAGTTGACTTATCGGAAACAGCGATGTCAAATATTGTAAAAGGACAAAGCTTACCACGTCAAGAAGTACTTTTAAAAATTGCTCAAACTTTAGATGTAGATATCAGAGAGTTATTTCATCCAACAAAAGAAAATAGTACAACACTTGAAGATATTCAGAAAGCTATTGATACGTTGGAAAGTTTGAAGAAGAAGTATACGGAATCTTAACTTTTTATGTGATGCTAATTACACTTCAACTCCGCTCCGTGTAAAAGTTCAGTACGACGTGGATATAGTTTTTTCAATCCTTAAATTATTGAATCTTTCAATCAAAAAAGAAAACCATCTAAAGAATTTCTTCCCTAAATGGTTTTTGATTTATGATTTCAGATTGTTGATTTTCGATTTTCGATGTATCAAATATCAACAAACCGTGAGAAAAACGAACAATTTAGCGAGCTACGCGAGCGAGCGATTTTCAAATCGACGCATTTTCAAATTACCAAATTATTTTAAAGAAGCCAAACTCGCCTGCAACGTTGCCATCTTAGCTTCCGAATCGGCTACAATCTTCTTTTGTTTATTGATAACGAATTCGTTCGCATTACTCACGAATTTTTCATTGCTCAACATTCCTTGGGCACGTTTTAACGAACCTTGTACATATTCTAATTCTTTGGTTAACTTTTCTATTTCGGCTTCCATATCAATTGCGCCTTCCATCGGAATAAAGTATTCATTCGATTTTACACGGAATGACAATGCACCTTCCAATTTTTCGTCACTATAACTGATGTTTTCAACATTACCGAGTTTTGCAATCACCGAATCTAAAGCCGTAATTGATTTCTCGTTATTCATCACGGTTAAAGAAACTGCATTTTTTTGTAAAATATTTTTCTCTTTACGAATCGTCCTAATTCCAGAAACCACGTCTTGAATCATTTCAAAATTCGATAATATATCTTCGTTTATTTCTGCCGTTTTTGGCCAAGATGCAATAACTAACGCTTCTTCTTTCGTTCTGTTTGCCATACGTTGCCAAATATCTTCCGTAAGGAATGGCATAAACGGATGCAATATTTTTAAGTTATCTTCAAATAATGAAATTACCGTATCGTAGGTTTTTTTGTCAATTGGTGAACCGTACGTTGGTTTTACCATTTCTAAAAACCATGAACAGAAATCGTCCCAAACTAATCTGTACGAAATCATTAACGCATCCGAAATTCTGTATTTACTATATTGATCTTCTAGTTCTATAATTGCTTTTTGGAATTTAGACTGAAACCATTCAATGGCAATCTTCGCAACTTCGGGTTGTTCCGCGGTTTCGCTTACTTCCCAAATCTGCGTTAAGTTGTATGCATTAAATACTTTATTGGCAAACTTCTTCCCTTGATCACATAACGATTCGTCAAACAGTAAATCGTTTCCAGCAGCAGCACTTAGCAACAATCCAACACGAACACCATCGGCTCCGTAATTTTCGATCAACTTCAACGCATCAGGCGAATTTCCTAATGATTTTGACATTTTACGACCTTCTTTATCGCGAACTAAACCTGTTAAATATACATTGGTAAACGGTTTCATATCCCGATATTCGTATCCAGCAATAATCATTCGGGCAACCCAGAAAAATAAAATATCGGGGCCAGTTACCAAGTCGTTTGTTGGATAGTAATATTGAATTTCTTCATTTTCAGGATTATTAATTCCGTCAAAAACGCTAATTGGCCATAACCATGACGAAAACCACGTATCTAACGCATCTTCATCTTGTTTTAAATCGGTAACTGTAAAATGATCATTTCCTGTTCTCGCTTTCGCCAGCTCTAACGCTTTCTCAGGCGTTTCTGCAACTACGAAATCTTCTTTTCCATCGCCAAAAAAGTACGCAGGAATTTGTTGTCCCCACCAAAGTTGACGCGAAATATTCCAATCGCGAATGTTTTCCATCCAATGACGATAGGTGTTTTCAAACTTTTTCGGGAATAATTTGATGTCACCATCTTCCAACACAGCTTTTATAGCTGGTTTTACCAAATCTTCCATTTTCAAAAACCACTGATCTGAAAGTCTTGGTTCAATGACAGCTTTGGTTCTTTCTGACGTTCCCACTTTATTGATGTGTTGTTCAGTTTTAATTAAAAACCCTTTTTCTTCCAGTTCTTTTGAAATTTCTTTTCGCACTACAAAACGATCTTTTCCTTCGTAATGCAATCCAAAACTATTTAATGTAGCGTCATCATTGAAAATATCAATAACTTCCAAGTTGTGTTTTTCGCCTAACGTTTTATCATTCATATCGTGTGCAGGCGTTACTTTTAAACAACCTGTTCCTAACTCGATATCTACATATTCATCTTCAATAATAGGAATGACGCGGTTTACCAACGGAACAATTGCCTTTTTCCCTTTTAAATGTTCATACCGTTCATCATTCGGATTGATACAGATAGCAGTATCACCTAAAATCGTTTCTGGACGCGTTGTAGCAATGGTAACTTTTTCGTCGCTTCCTTCAATGGCATACGCTAGATAATAAAAATTCCCTTGTTTTTCTTCGTAAATTACTTCTTCGTCAGATAAGGTCGTTTTTGCTTCAGGATCCCAATTGACCATACGATATCCGCGATAAATGAGCCCTTTATTATATAAATCTACAAATGTTTTGAGAACAGATGCTGAC
>CAYGPQ010000144.1:2838-4025 GCA_964351775.1 uncultured Kordia sp.
TTGTAAACTTAGTTCTGTCCCAATCACAAGAAGCACCTAACTTTTTTAGCTGCTCCAAAATGATTCCACCGTGTTTGTGCGTCCATTCCCAAGCGTGTCCTAAAAACTCTTCACGAGTCAAATCTGACTTATTGACACCTTCCTTTTTCAGTTTATCTACTACTTTCGCTTCCGTTGCAATAGAGGCATGATCGGTTCCTGGAACCCAACAAGCGTTGAATCCTTTCAGTCGAGCACGTCTTATCAATACATCTTGAATGGTATTATTTAACATGTGTCCCATGTGCAAGACTCCTGTGACGTTTGGTGGCGGAATTACGATGGTATACGCTTCACGTTCGTCTGGTTCTGAATGGAAATAGTTGTTGTCCATCCAATATTGGTACCACTTGTCTTCGATCTTACTTGGATCATACTTTGCTTGAATACTCATTTTTGGTATTGTTTTTGTAATATAATTGGCAAAAGTACTTATATCTATACTATTTAAAAAGTGTTTTATCACTTTTGCATTTAATTGTTAAATTTGTGTATGTGATACCGATTACTAAGTATTTTATGAAACTAATTTTGTGAGATTACAAATAAGTAAGTAATTTTACAGTAATACAAAAAATAGAAATAATGAAAAGAATAGTTCTAATATTATTTGTTGGTTTATTCGCATTTGCTGCGCAAGCTCAGGATAAGACTGCAAAAATCAAGTTTAAGAGTGAGACCATTGACTATGGAACCATTGAAAAAGGTGCTGATGGTGTACGTGTTTTTGAATTTACAAACACAGGAGACGCTCCACTAATTATTACAAGAGTATACTCTAGTTGTGGTTGTACTATTCCAAAAAAACCAGATGCTCCAATTTTGCCTGGAAAAACAGGTGTTATTGAAGTAAAGTATGATACAAAAAGAGTTGGACCAATAAGAAAGACCATTACGGTATATTCTAATGCAGACGAGCCAACGAAAGCGATCAAGATTAAAGGAAATATCGTTGATCCAAGCAAAGAGAAAAGTATTATGATGAAAGATAAATCAGAGATTGAGTCATAAGTAAAACTACATTATAAATGAAAACGCCTTGTCATGTCATAACGATAAGGCGTTTTTTTTATTTTAGACTTTTTTGGATTGTTAGATTGTTAAATTGAAAACTACTAACATTAACTGAAAACTGAGACTGAAAACTG
>CAYGPQ010000144.1:4125-7938 GCA_964351775.1 uncultured Kordia sp.
ACTGAAAACTGAGACTGAAAACTGTCAACTGAAACTACAACACTTCTTTCAATCTGAATTCAAATTTGAGTTCAATTTCACCGCGTATGACCCTAAGTCTAATTTTCTTGTTTTCTTTTCCTTGCAACATTCCTGTAACTCTGCTGAGCGAATATCTGTCAATAGTGCGTCCATTAATGGAAACGATAATATCACCTTCTTTGAGACCTGCTTTTCCTGCTGGTGATTCTTTTCGGATTTCTGCAATCTCATAGGCTTTTACCAAACTGAATTTATTATAATGCTCAAATACCACACTAACTTCACCCAAGTTTGTGCTATTTCCTCCACGTCCGTAATTGGTATGTATGGAGTTATTGCGTTTTTTGATTTCTTTTATGACGCGCATTCCGTTGTGTTGCAGTTCTATTCCGCTCATATTATAACGAAAAGGCAATGAAAAATATTTACTCTTTCGAAGTCGGATTTTTTCATTTGTATAATCGAAAATTACAATGAAACGTTTTAAAATTTCACCTCCAACGCTCCCATTTCGTTCTTTAAAATTCTTTACATACGTGATTGCTGTAGAATCTGGAAAGGCAACTTTGGCGTTTTCAAACAAGAAACCTCCCACATCAAATTTTTTCACCCGCGATCGAATTCCATAAATGCTTCCGCTTAATCCTCTTCCTAAAAAATCTTCAAACTTATTGTCGGGTATAGTAATTCCTTGTTCTTTATCTTCAAATAACCATAGTGCATCACTTCCACCAGAATCTATTAATAATTTAACAGGAATATCTGGCTCTTTGTTATCTTCAATAGCGACTTTTACATCTATATAAGGTTTGTTGTTTCTAAACGCAAGTGGTATATCGGTACATTTTTTACAGGAATCGTATTCGTAAGTTTCTGGTTTGTAAAATTTAATTTTTTCCGTATTATAATTAATCTCTACAATAAAATCTTTAAACACATCATACCCAACAATTCCATGTATAGGAACACCCAAACGTGTGGACATATTGATCTCTTTATCCAAAATGATAAACAATTCTAAATTGAGCTTTTGAATATTTTTAATCTTAAAAGAATTCGATCGGGCTTTTACCGCAGTAATCGTATTTCCTGCTCCTAACCCACGAAGTTGTACGCGTTCTTTTTGCTCAATCATTAGAGAATCATCAGGGTTTAAACTGAATAAAATAGGCTTATTTACACCTGAATCTAAGAGAAAAGACATTTCTACTCCATTGATTTCTACTGGGATTACAATCAAATTATTAATCAATTTAAACGGAACAGAAGCTTTGTCTTTTCCATTTGAAATTGTAAAACCATTTTGCGCTTGCAGGATTCCGCAAAAGCAAATTAGAAATGTGATGATATGTTTTTTAAGCGTATACAAGAGCTGAGAGGGAATTTGGTAACATACCAATATACGAAATTTACTTTTTTAATCCACATTTTTTAAGGTTTTTAACGTTCTTTAAAATGTATACTATTTTAGACATTATGTAAAATATATTTTGCAATTTTGTCCTACTTAAAAAATCAACCGTATGCCAACTATTTCCAACAAAGGAATTGCAATGCCACAATCGCCAATTCGCAAATTGGTTCCTTATGCTGAAAAAGCGTATAAACAAGGGAAAACTATTTATCACTTAAATATTGGTCAGCCAGATATAAAAACGCCTCAAATTGCATTAGATGCTGTAAAAGTTCACAACTTAGAAGTATTAGCATATACAAAATCTGATGGTTCTGATGAGTATAGAACAAAAATTGCCAACTATTACGAAAAACATGATGTACATGTAAAAGCGTCGGATATTATTGTGACAACTGGCGGAAGTGAAGCATTAGCTTTTGCTTTTGGAAGTACGATGGATGTTGATGATGAAGTGATTATCCCTGAGCCTTTTTATGCAAACTATAACGGATTTTCTGTGGCAGCCGGTGTAAAAGTTGTCCCTGTAATTTCTAAAATAGAGGATAATTTTGCATTGCCTCCAATTGAAGAATTTGAGAAATTAATTACGCCTAAAACGAAAGCCATCTTAATTTGCAATCCGGGGAATCCAACGGGATATTTATACACGAAAGAAGAAATACAAAAGTTGGCGAAAATTGCAAAAAAACATGATTTGTTTTTAATTGCTGATGAAGTATACCGTGAATTTGCGTATGACGGAATGGTACATTATTCTATTATGCAGGAACCAGGTTTGGATGAACATGCCATTATGATTGACTCAGTTTCAAAACGTTACAGTATGTGTGGTGCACGAATTGGCTGTATTGTTTCTAAAAACAAAGAAGTGATGGCGACTGCGATGAAGTTTGCGCAAGCGCGTTTATCGCCACCTACATTTGCGCAAATTGCCAGTGAAGCCGCTTTAGAAACGCCGCAAAGCTATTTTGATGCTGTCATTGATGATTATGTTGCAAGAAGAAATACATTAATTGCGGGATTAAAAGAAATTGAAGGCGTTCGTGTAGCGAATCCGAAAGGTGCTTTTTATTGTATTGCAGAATTGCCAGTGGAAAATGCAGAAGATTTTGCAAAATGGTTATTGGAAAGCTTTGATTATGAAGGTGAAACCATTATGGTAGCTCCTGCCGCTGGGTTTTACTCATCGCCAAATACGGGATTGAACCAAATTAGAATTGCATACGTCTTAAATGAAGAAAGTTTGCTGAAGGCTGTCAAAATTTTAAAAGAAGCCTTAAAAAAATACAACGCATAAGCAATCGTGATTACGATACAACATAACGTTTCTCTAAAGGAATTGAATACTTTTGGCATTTCGGCAAAAGCGAAACAATTTATTTCTATTTCAAATAAGTCGGAATTGATAGAAGCGTTACAGTTGCCACAATTCTCGAAATATTTTGTGCTTGGTGGCGGAAGTAATATGTTGCTCACACGCGATTTAGAAATTCCTGTATTACATATTAATAGTAAAGGAAAAGAAGTCATTGAAATTTCTAAAAATAACGTTTTAGTTGAAATTCAAGCAGGTGAAAACTGGCACGAATTTGTACTTTGGTGCATTGAGAATGATTTTGGCGGCGTTGAAAATTTGTCCTTAATTCCCGGGAACGTCGGAACTTCACCTATTCAAAATATTGGTGCGTATGGCGTAGAATTGAAAGATACCTTTGTACGTTGTACTGCAATTGACATAGAAACCCAAGAAGAAAAAATATTTACATTGGACGATTGTAATTTTGGCTATCGAAATTCAATCTTTAAGAATGAAGCAAAAGGAAAATACATCATCACTTCTGTTGTTTTCAAGTTAACGCATAAAAATCACATCTTAAATACATCGTATGGTGCAATTCAACAAGAGTTGGAAAGTAATCATATCACAAATCCTACGATTAAAAATGTAAGCGATGCTGTCATTGCCATTCGCGAACGTAAATTACCAAACCCGAAAGAGATTGGAAATAGTGGAAGTTTCTTTAAAAATCCTGTGATTTCAAGCTCCGCTTTTGAGATATTGAAAGAAAAACACGAAACTGTGCCGCATTACGTCGTTTCAGATACGGAAATTAAAGTGCCTGCGGGTTGGCTCATTGAGCAATGTGGATTTAAAGGCAAACGATACGGAGACGCTGGCGTGCATAAGAATCAAGCGTTGGTGTTGGTGAATTATGACAATGCAACTGGTGCGGAAATTCTAGCCCTAGCGAAAAAAATTCAAGCAGCCGTTTTAGAGAAATTCAAGATTGCAATTGAAGCGGAAGTGAATGTGATCTAGTTATCAGTTATCAGTTATCAGTTATCAGTTATCAGTTATCAGTTATCAGTTATCA
>CAYGPQ010000145.1:0-7880 GCA_964351775.1 uncultured Kordia sp.
ACGATCAGGTTAAAATAAGAGGTTACCGAATTGAATTGGGCGAAATAGAAAACGCTTTAGACCAGCTTTCAACCATCAAACAATCGGTGGTAGTTGCTAAAGAAGACGCTTCAGGAAGTAAACAATTAATAGCGTATTTCACTTCAACAGCAGCAATCGATTTTAATGAAATTCAAGAACAACTAACCAATCAATTGCCTTCCTATATGATTCCGAAACGTTATCTACGTTTGGATGAATTTCCACTGAACGCAAGCGGAAAAATTAACAAAAAAGCACTTCCAGTTATAGATACAAGTGCATTTCAAACGGAAGTATATGTGGCGCCAACGACAGAAGTTGAACTGCAATTAGTTACAATTTGGCAAGAATTATTGGGCGTTGAAAAAATTGGCGTGCAAGATAATTTCTTTGAACTTGGTGGCGATTCTATCAAAGCGATTCAATTGGTAAGTCGTAGTAAATTATTAAATATTCATTATCAGGTTCGTGATATTTTCAATCATCAAACCATTGCACAAATTGCGTTGCATGTAAAAGAAGCAAGCACGCTAATTCAAGAAACAGGCGTTTTAGAAGGCGAAGTTGTGCTGCATCCAATTCAAAAACAATTCTTCGAAAAAGAACATGAAGAATTCAATCATTACAATCAATCGGTAGTATTAACGGTTTCAAAATCGATCACAGAGGAACATTTAGCGAAAGCAATTGCTTCTTTGAGTAAACAACACGATGCGTTGCGTTTGCAATACCAATTGGATTCCGGTAAAATAATTCAAACGTACGGAACAAACGACGTAAAATTACACGTTGAAACTGCAACTTCTATCGCAGAAATTTCAGAAATCTGCGCAAGTTCACAAACAACGTTAGACATAGAAAAGGGCGATATTGCACGTTTTGTGTGGATTCAGACACCAACGGAAGAAAAAGAAAATCGTTTATTCATCGCAATTCACCATTTGGCGATTGATGGAATTTCGTGGCGAATTTTATTGGAAGATTTCACGAATTTGGTTGAAAATGAAAAAGCATCATTACCAGAAAAAGCAACCTCGTATCGTCAATGGACAAACGCATTGCAAACATATTCGGGTTCTGCAACTTTAGCATACGAAGTAGATTATTGGAAAGATGTATTATCAAATCATACTTCATTACCAACCGATATTTCTTATGAGGAACCAATTACATTTCAAGAAACTAAAAATTACAGCGTTTCTTTGGACAAATCGGACACGCAATCTTTAATACACGAAATCCACAAAGCCTACGGAACGGAAATCAACGATATATTATTGAGTGCGTTAGCAATGGCGTTGCAATCGTGGATGAATGCGCCAAAAGTAGTCATCGGATTGGAAGGTCACGGGCGTGAAGAATTGTTTGATAACATCGACATCAATCGCACGGTTGGTTGGTTTACAAGCGTATATCCAGTTTGTTTGGATTTACAAGGAACTTCGAATATTGACACTTTATTGGCAAATACAAAAGACATGTTACGCGAAATTCCAAACAAAGGAATTGGCTATAGTGTATTGCGTTATTTATCTGAAAAAGAATCAGTTAAATCAAAATTAGCGATACCGTATGAAGAAATTATTTTCAACTACTTGGGAAGTTTTGATAATAGTGTTTCTTCGGAAGAAAACAGTCTGGTTGGTTTTGCGACTGAATCTGCAGGAGAAACCATGGGCGCAAAAAACAAATATCCGTATAAATTTTCTATCAATAGTATGATTGCGGAGGGTTGTTTGCAAATCGATTGGGATTACGATGCGAAGCGTTACGAAGCAGCAACGGTACAACAATTGGCAGACAATTATATCCAAGCTTTACAAACGATTATTGCGCATTGCAAAACCGTAAAAACTCCTGTAAAAACAGTGAGTGATTACAAATTACCAGCTACGATTACGAATGAAAAATTAGCTGCTTTTACCACATCCGATAAGCATCAAAGTGACATTGCGGATCTCTATTCATTGAGTCCGTTGCAAGAAGGTTTCTTATTTCATAGTTTATATGATGAAGATACATCGAGTTATATCATTCAATTTGAATGTGATATTATTGGAGGTTTCTCCAGAACTTCGTTCGATAAAACATGGACATATTTAATAGAAAAGCATACCATTTTACGAACTGCCATGTTTACGGAAGAGTTTGAAATTCCAGTACAATGTGTGTATAGTGAAGTTGTACCGCCAATTACCGCAATTGATTACAGTCATTTATCTGGGAAAGATTTAGAAACCGAGGTAGAAGCCTATATTGAAAATGACCGAACGGCAGGTTTTGTATTGGAAAATGCACCGTTGTTCAGAATTTCATTGCTCAATGTTGGAAACAATCGTACACGTATGGTTTTTACCAATCACCACATGTTATGGGATGGCTGGTCATTATCACGCTTGATGAGTAGTTTTATGGCGTGTTATTCACAACTAGAAACTGACGGAACACTTCCTGAATTGCCTTTTGACAATTACGGTGAACACATTCGTCATATCTCAGGAATGAACGAAATCAATGGAATTGAGTACTGGAAAACATATCTCTCTGAGGTGAATACGCCAAGTTATTTGCCATTTATCAGCGAAGCTTCCAAGCGAAATAAAATCTTTGGAAACACTGAAAAAGATTTCACGTTTGAAGGTGATATTCAAGCATTTACAGAAAAACACCATATTACGGTGAATACCTTAGTACAAGGTGCTTGGTCGTACTTATTGTCTAAATATACAAACCAAGAAACGGTTGTTTTTGGAGCGACCATTTCGGGTAGAGATTCAGGAATTGAAAATGTAGAGGAAAAAGTTGGCTTGTACATCAATACCATTCCTGTAAGTAGCACAATTAAAAGTGATGCAAAAGTTTCCGATTGGTTGCAAGAACTTCAAAAAGAACATACCATCGGTAGAGAAGCGTACGGATTTATGTCGCTAAACACGATTGAAAAGCAAAGTGACGTTAGCGGTTCATTGTTTGATAGTATTGTAGTTTTTGAGAACTATCCGGCAGAGGAAATATCGTCAGAGTCGAGTGCTAAATTCATGATCGAAAATGCAAAAGGTGTGGAGCGAAACAACTATTCGCTTTCGCTGAGTATTTTCCCGTCAACGGAAGGACTCGCGATTCGATTTGGATATAATGATGGTGTTATTTCCAATGAAACGATTGAAATGATCAAAGGGCATTTGCAGTCGTTGCTAGAAAGTTTCTTGAGTGATGTTGCAGTGATTGGAGATTTAAACTATTTGCAAGCAGCAGAAAAGAAACAAATACTAACCGATTTCAGGACTGTAAAATCGGCCTATCCAATAAATGAAAATGTCATTAGTCTGTTTGAAGCACAAGCTGAAAAAACGCCAAACGCGATTGCTGTGGTTTATGAAGACATGCAATTGACGTATAAAGAACTAAACGAAAAGGCGAATCAACTAGCATATTACTTAAAAGAAAGTTACACGATTACAAAGGGCGATTTCATCGGAATTATGATGAAACGTTGTGATTGGATGTTCGTTTCCATCCTTGGAATCTTAAAATCGGGTGCGGCGTATGTTCCGATTGATAGTAATTATCCAATGTCGCGAAAATCGTTTATGGTGGATGATACCAAAATCAAAGCCTTATTAATTACTTCAGAAGATCTATTTGAAGCGATGGAACTCAATGTAAGTTTATGTTCGGTTGATATTGAATATGATACGATGGTAACCGATATGCCATATTCGGAAAACTTGGAAGTAGCTTGCAAACCATCCGATTTGGCGTATGTAATTTATACTTCTGGAACTTCCGGAATTGCCAAAGGAAGTTTAATCACGCATGAAGCAATTGTCCGATTGGCAAACATGACGCAATTGCCATTACATGAAAACACTCGTATGTTACAATTGGCGTCTGTTTCGTTTGATGCAGCAACGTTTGAAATTTGGTGTTCATTCCTAAATGGTGGACAATTAATTGTATATCCACACCAAGAAGTCGATCTGGCATTCATCAATCAAACCATTCAAAAACATGAAGTCAATACGACTTGGTTTACATCAGGATTATTAGATCAATGGGTTGAAAGCGACATTTCGCAATTGCCTTTGGCTTATATTTTGTGTGGAGGCGATGTGTTAACGCCTTCGACCATTTCACAATTACAAGATAAATTACCAGAAATCACCATTATCAACGGTTACGGACCAACGGAAAACACAACATTTACGGCGTGTTACCGAATTCCGAAAGATTTTGATGTACACAAAAGTATTCCCATTGGATATCCAATCACAGGAACTTCTATCTATATCTTAGACGATGATTTAGCCATTGTTCCCATTGGTGTTGCAGGAGAATTATGCACAGGCGGCGCAGGATTATCACAAGGATATTTAAATCAACCTGAATTAACCGCAGAAAAATTCATTCCAAATCCATTCAAAAAAGGAGAACGTTTATACAAAACAGGCGATTTGGTAAAATGGTTGCCAAACGGAAGCATTGAATTTATTGGTAGAAAAGACAATCAAGTAAAAATAAGAGGCTATCGTATTGAATTGGGCGAAATAGAAACCGCTTTAGAAGGAATCCAAGAAGTGAAGCAGTCGGTTGTACTTGCAAGAGACGATGAAAACGGCGGAAAACAATTGGTGGCATACACAGTTTCGTATGTATTGTTGGAAAGCAAATACCTTCAAACAGCGTTGGAAGCAAAATTGCCAGAATACATGGTGCCAAAAGCGTACGTAAATCTTACCGAATTTCCATTAACAAGTAACGGGAAAGTAGATCGAAAAGCATTGCCAGCTCCAAGTGTAGAAGCGTATCAAACTTCAGCATACATAGCGCCGACAACGGCACAAGAAATTCAGTTGACCAAGATTTGGCAAAATTTATTGAACATTGATCCTATTGGAATTGAAGATAATTTCTTTGAGCTTGGCGGCGATTCCATCAAAGCGATTCAGTTGGTAAGTCGCAGTAAATCAGCAGGTTTGTTTTATAGTGTAAAAGATATTTTTGAACATCAAACCATTTCAGAAATTGCAAAATGTCTCAAAGAGCCAGATACTGTCATCCAAGAAAGTGGCGTTTTAGAAGCTGCCGTTGCGTTGCATCCAATTCAAATACAGTTCTTTGAGCATGATTATACGGAATTCAATCAGTACAATCAGTCGGTATTATTGACAATTCCAAAAACGATCTCGCAAGCAACGTTAGAAAATGCGGTTTCAAAACTATACAATCATCATGATGCGTTGCGATTAAGCTATCAAACCGAAGAAAATCAGAAGTATCCAACACAAAAATACGGTTCGCACGAAGCAGTTTTAAACGTTGTGGAAGTTTTGGCTGTTGCCGAAATAACGACGCTATGTGATACATATCAAGCAGATTTAGACATTCACAAAGGTGATTTAGTACGTTTTGTATGGTTACAAACTCCAGAAACGGAAGAAAAAAACAGATTCTTCATCACCATTCATCACTTAGCAGTCGATGGAGTTTCTTGGCGAATATTGCTAGAAGACTTTACAAATTTAATCGAAAACGAAAATGCTTCATTACCCGCAAAAGGAACTTCGTATCGTCAGTGGACAGCAGCATTAGAGAAATATACAGAAAAAATCACTACTGCGGAAGAACACAAATACTGGAAAAAAATATTAGCAAATTACCTACCATTCCCTGTTGATATTCCACATACGGAAGCAATTACCAATAAAGAAACGGCGAATTATAGCGTTTCCGTAACTGCTGAAAAAACGCAAGCAATATTACAAGAAATCAATAGCGCGTATGGAACAGAAATCAATGATGTATTACTAACGGCGTTAGCAATGGCAATGCAAGACTATATTACTGGTAAAACATTGGTTATTGCCATGGAAGGTCACGGACGTGAAGAACTATTTGATGGTGTAGATATCAACCGAACTGTCGGATGGTTTACAAGTATGTATCCGGTTTGTTTGCAACTAAATGATGCTACAAATCCTGGAACCTTATTAGCTGATACAAAAGATATATTGCGCAACATTCCCACAAAAGGAGTTGGTTATGGCATATTGCGATATTTGGCTGCTTCGGAAGAGATTCAAAAAGACTTGTCTGTCGCGTATGAAGATATCATTTTCAATTACTTAGGAAGTTTTGATAACAGCGTATCTGCTGAAAAAGAAGGCATTATAGGTTTTGCAGAAGAATCGGCAGGCGAAACCACAGGAAGCAACAACGCAAATCCGCACAAACTTTCCATCAATAGTATGGTGGTGGAAGGTTCGTTGCAATTAGATTGGAATTATGATGCAACACGCTATCATGAAGCCACCATCAAAGAATTCGCAGCACGATATATTTCGGCATTGGACGAAATCATCAAGCATTGTAGCTCAATTTCACAAAAAGTAAAAACAGTCAGTGATTTCGGATTGCCAACGGAAATTTCAAATGCGGAATTGCAAGCCTTTAAAAACTTAGACATTCATCAAAACAGCATTGAAGACATCTATCCGTTGAGTCCATTGCAAGAAGGATTATTATTTCATAGTCTATACAATGACAATACGGCGGCGTATATAGTACAATTTCAATGTGATATTGTGGGCGAATTTTCAATGACCTCATTTGAAAAAGCTTGGAAATACATCTTAGAAAAACACACCATATTACGCACCGGAATTCACACGCAAAACATATCTATTCCAGTACAATGTGTTTATAATGATGTACAGGTTCCAATAACAACGCTAGATTTCAGTCATTTATCAATCGCTGAAGCAACCGAAGCATTCGAAAATTTTATACAGGAAGATCATAATTCAGGATTCAAACTGCAGGAAGCACCATTATTCCGCATCACTTTAATTCATATTGGAAACGGGCAAACGAAAATGGTCTTTACCAATCACCACATGTTATGGGATGGTTGGTCATTGTCACGATTGATGGAAAACTTCATGAACTGTTATGCTCAATTGGAAGAAACTGGCGCGCTTCCAACATTGCCGCTAGACAATTACGGAAGTCACATTCGTTACATCATGTCAAAAAATGAAGGACATGGAAAATCGTATTGGAAATCGTACTTAGCAAACATTACTGAGCCAAGTTATTTGCCATTTATAAAAGATGCTTCCAAGCGAAACAAAGTTTTTGGAAACCAAGAACGTGAGTTTGTATTACTGCAAGATTTGAATGATAAAATTTACGCGTATGCAGAAAAGCAACGCATTACCGTAAACACATTAGTGCAAGCGACTTGGGCATACTTACTTTCAAAATATACACAACAACAAGAAGTGGTTTTTGGAGCAACCATATCTGGGAGAGATTCTGATGTTGAAGGAATTGATGATAAAATTGGCTTATACATCAACACAATTCCTGTATGTAGTAGTATTGATGAAACTCAAAATATCTCTGCTTGGTTGCAAACCTTGCAAAAAGAACATACAGAAGCGCGTGAAGAATACGCGTATTTACCATTAAGTACGGTGGAAAGTCAGAGCAATATAAAAGGTTCGTTATTTGATAGTTTGGTCGTTTTTGAAAACTATCCTGTGGAAGAAATTTCGTCAGAAGTTGACGCAAACGAAGGTTCAAGTTTTGGATTGGAAGATGTAAAAGGAACGGAAAGTACCAACTATTCACTGTCGTTAATTATTTTACCTTCCAAAGAAGGATTGACAATCCGATTTGGATACAATACCACTTTAATTGCTACGGAAACCATTGAAATGATTGAATTCCACATAGAAACACTCTTAGAAAGTTTCTTAACGGCAGAAAATGTTTCAGATTTACACTATCTCACAGCAACAGAAAAAGTTCAATTACTTGAAGAATTCAATGCGACTGCGGTCGAATATCCAACG
>CAYGPQ010000146.1:0-7581 GCA_964351775.1 uncultured Kordia sp.
CTATAAAACCTTCATCTCTAAATTCTATTAAATCTTTTTTTAGTTGAGTTAAATCAAAAGCGTATTCGTAACTTTTTATATCTGGTGTAGCTTTCTGTCCTTTTCTATATCTTTCTTGTTTTTCATAATGTTGTTTGTATCTATTAAGAACTGTTGGTGTCACAGATTCTGAATTTTCAGGTAATAACAACTTTTGCATATAGTCAAATGTATCTTCCCATAACTGACAACTACTTATAGATGTGATTAAAGTAGAAACCTCATTATTTCCTACTAATCCTCCAGAAGTTAAATTTGCTGAACCACTGACTATACTAACATCTGTATTGTTTTTGAAAAGATAAAGTTTTGGATGAAAAACAGATGTGTTTGTTTTGCCCAAATCTAAATATATAAAGCAATTACTTTTGTTTTTAAATAGCTTTAACAATATATCTAAAGCTGCTGGTTCTGTTAAACCAAAATATGGCCCTGCAATGATATGCAATGCACAACCATCTTTTATTCGTTTTTTTAAAGTAGGTAAAAGTAATTTCAATCCAGACATTTTTAAAAAAGCTGTTGCTAAATAGATTTCATTATAATTGTTTATTAATTCTAATAACCATTCTAAATGATTCTTTTCTTTTTTATTATGTATAAGTTGTACTTCCATTATACTTTCTCAAATCTATTCTTTTAAAAAAAACACCTAACAAACCTTCACCTTACCAGTAACAACACTATGTATCAAACTACTCTTATACTCTTTTAACTTTGCTATCTCTTGTTGTTTTAAGCTAATGGCAGTTTCTATTTTTTGGGAAGCGGCTTCTATATAATTAAGAATCTGTTTTTGTTCTTCAATTGGTGGAAGTGAAATAGGGTGATTATTCAAGTCACTCTGTGTCATGCTTGGCAATGCAGTTGCTGTACTATAGTAACTGAAAGGTAATGTAGTAGCAACATAATATAGGAATTTCACAATGTTTCCATTTTTAGAATTAGCATAGAACATAGTATCTACAGCCCAAAATTTACCTATAAAATAAAGAGGTTTATCAATTGTTCCTTTTCTTCCCAAAAAGACTACCTCTCCATCATACATATAATCAGATGCGAAAGCAAATTGACCACCAGAACCAATTACTGGATATCCTTCATCTGTTTGAATATGTTTATAATCTGAACCATTATTAATATTTAAACAATATTTCAATTTCTTAACTTCCCAATGTTCAGGAATCTCACCAATCCACTGCACACCAGAGTCTTTTAGCTTTACACTATCGTCTAAACCACGAGTTACTGCTTTGTGTATTAAAATTTGTTTACGTTCTTTCAACAAGTTTATTTGCTGTTCTTTTAAAGAAATCGCTTGGTCAATTTTAGTGGTTTTATCGTTTAAAAATTGTACTATTTTGGTTTGTTCTGAGAGATTAGGAAATGGCAATTTCATTGACCGTAAATCATCTCTTGAAACTTTTAGCCTCAAAGTGTTATATTTTCCATCTCCTCTATCAATAGCCATCAATCCTTTCCCAAGACTATACAAAACACCTTGAACTGTTTTACATCTAAATAAATACTCATAAAACTTTGAGGTATAAGAATTGTTAAGACCTCCGTGATATGTGTAATAAACTGGACTTACACAACCAAAATAGTCTGACATACCAACTGCTCCAACAATCATATTCATACTATTAAACACTAAATCACCTTTATGAGCTAACTTATATTTGGAAAAATCATCTTTAAAACGATCTAAATTTGTAGTCTTTTCAGCATATAAAGTAACACCTTTATCAATAGAAAGTGATAGTATCTCTTTTGTTCTGATGGGCGTATTTTTTTCATTACGCTCTGTTAGAATATGCTTAAAGGATTCAATTTTCCAGTGCTCAGGGATTTCCCCCAACCATTCTATTCCAGAATCTTTATAGCTTTCGTAACGCTCTATTTTAGTTTTTACTTCTACCATTATACCAAGTTTAAAATCTCAGAAATTAAACCATCACTTTGTTTTTCTAAGTCTAGAATATCTTTAGTTACGTCTTCTATCTTTCGTAAAGGCTTATGTTTATAAAAATATTTATTAAAGCTAATCTCGTAACCAATCTTAGTTGCGTCTAAGTTTATCCAAGCTTCCGATACATGTGGTTGTACTTCGCGTTTAAAGTAGTTGTGTATGTTGTCTTTAAGTGGTACGTTTTCGGTATCGCGTAAGTCACTTTCGGTTTCGTAGGTGATGTAGGTATTTTTATGTTGAGATTGCTTCGTTCGTTCCTCTCTCGCAATGACGGATTCGAACGGATAAAAACCAAAGTCTGCTAGGTCTTTTTCTTTACAATCCAAATGTACTAAGAGTCTTGCTAATTTGTCGCCTGTTAGTTTTTCTACTTTTTTAATCACTTTCTCCGCAGCGGTATCATACCAACTTACGGCATTTAAAATGGCTTTTTTATCGCTTGCAGAAATGCTTAGCTTTTGCTTTTTTAATTCGGCATCTACCACTTTTTTAAATTGGTTAAAGTCATTGTATTCGGTTTCTCCAATGGCTTTCCATAACGTAGTTCCTGTGTTGACCAACTGTGCATGTTTTTGCCAAGTCTTTTCACTGGTTAGCTTCTTTTTATTGGCAGCCGAAAGGTTGAGTTCGTTTTTCTCACACCAATCTAATAATTGTTTTTCGTAGTCTTTGGTATCTGTATATATACTGTCACCAAAGGTTTCATACGCATATTGCATGGGCTCCTTTAGAGTTCTGTCAAAACGCAAGGTTTCTATGCGTTCCGCAGTAAACTGTGCTTTCAAACGTTTGGGACGTTCTATCGTTGCTTTGTAATAACCGAAATCTTCATTATCAAAAACCTTAGCAGAAATACCTTGCTCTCCTTCACGTTCTGCAACACTCATATCTTTATAAGTCTTTACTATTTCATTAATGTGCTTTGGTGAGAACTCGCAATTTTTATTTCCTAAGGCTTTACGCATTTTTCGGTAGAGTTGTACTGCATCAATTAATTGTACTTTTCCTTTTCGGTGTGCAGGTTTGGCATTGCTCAAAACCCAGATATACGTGGTAATTCCTGTATTATAGAATAAGTTGTTGGGCAATTGCACAATGGCTTCCAACCAATCGTTTTCAATGATGTACCGACGGATGTTGCTTTCGCCACCACCAGCGTCGCCTGTAAATAAACTACTTCCATTGTGTACCGAAGCAATTCGTGTTCCTGTAGGACTTTGTTTTAACGATTTCATTTTGGATACCATTTCCATTAAGAATAGTAATTGTCCATCCGAAGAACGTGGAATGGCATCTACATCTTCTGAGATTCCCCAATAGTTTTTGAGTGAGATTTTAAATCGTGGATCAATGACTTCTTTACCATCCTTGATATATTTTTGTTCACTACTCCATGATTTTCCATAAGGCGGATTGGACAACATAAAGTCAAAGGTTGTTCCTGCAAATTCATCCGTTGACAAGGTAGAACCCACGCGAATGTTTTCAGGATTGTTTCCTTTAATCATCATATCCGATTTACAAATCGCATAGGTTTCGTCATTAATCTCTTTTCCATAGAGATATACATCGCCCGACGCTTTTATTTCGCCTTCTTCATCTTTGATAAAGTTTTGTGATTCTGTCAACATGCCTCCACTTCCACACGCAGGATCATAAATGGTCATTACGGGTGGTAAGTTGTCTTTGATAGGATCGAAGATAATATGCGTCATTAAGTCAATAACTTCACGTGGTGTAAAATGTTCACCAGCTTCTTCGTTATTTTCTTCGTTAAACTTTCGAATGAGTTCTTCAAACACATAGCCCATTCCTAAGTTGGACAAAGCAGGCAACTTGCGTCCGTCTGGATCTTCTTTTTCAAAAGGTGTTAAATTGATGGTCGGTGAAGTAAACTTTTCCAAGACATCCAACAATACATCTTTAGCTGCCATGTGTGCGACTTGACTACGCAAGTTGAATTTATCTATAATTTCTTTTACGTTTGGACTAAATCCATTGAGGTAATCTTCAAAATTGGCTTGTAATATTTGTGTGCTGTTGGTAGCGGTATCTTTTATTTTTTGTAACGTCCATTTGCTCGTATTATAAAATACATAGCCAGAGACGTCTGTTAGTCCTTTTTCATCCCATTCCGTAAATTTCAATTCTTCTCTTTGAAATACGGTTTCTTCTAATACGGCATCTTTGGTAGGCTCTAACAAGGCATCCAAACGTCGTAGTACAATCATGGGTAATATAACGTCTCTATATTTTCCGCGTACGTATACATCTCGCAAGCAATCGTCTGCAATGGACCAAATAAAGGATACTAATTTATTATGAGAGGATTTATTCATGTAGGGTATATTATTCTAAAATTAAAAATCAAACTAGTTGTTAAAGATATCCATTTGTACGAAAAGCACATAGGATTTGGACTGCAAAAAATTAAAAGTTTAGGATTAAAAATCAATGATACGTTTTATTGAAGAACTCTAGTTACGGGAAACCGTACTACTAGCACACAAAAAAACCACCCAAATAGCTTTGATACTACTTGGATGGTTTTATCACTAGAGGATTGAGACGCTCGAAATCCGGGCTTCGGGCTTCGGGCTTCGAGAACCTCAGCCCTCGGGGTTCGTAGTCTACACTTCGACATGACTCAGCGCGGGATTCGTAGCCTAAACTTCGACTCAGCTCAGCATACATCGAAGGCTACTCTTCCTCATTGGAGCTTTGCTCAGAACCCGAACTCGAATTGGAGTCTGAGGCACTCGAAGACTCAATGTCCCGATACGCAATAGACAACTCAGGTAGCTTTTCATACTTGCCCGCAATCAACGCTTCCTTCTTCTTCCGACTCCAGCCTTGCACTTGCTTTTCTCTGTAAAATGCGGTGTCTATTCGGTTATACGCTTCCACATACACCAACTTTACAGGCAAACGCTTTTTGGTATGATTTGCACCTTCGCCACGATTATGCTGCATAAAGCGCGTTGCTAAGTACTTGGTGCTTCCTGTGTAGTAACTTCCGTCACTGCATTCCAATATGTACATATAGCCTTTAGCCATGGTGTTTTGTTTATATAATATTATAAATCACAAGAAGCCGACTGAGGTTCTCGAAGTCGGGCTTCGGGCTTCGACTCCGCTAAGCCCTCGCACTCGAGAAATGAAAACCGAACATTGAGCGGAGTCGAAGTGGAGGCTCTCGAAGACTACTCTTCCACTTCTCCATCCTCACTCGGCAATGGTGTTTCTTCCGAACCCGAACCCACACGCAAACTCACCGTTTGATTGTACTGCTTCGCCAACACACTAAACTCATTAACCAATTCTTGATGCACCAAATTACTTCCTAAAGTAGCATGTGCCTGTACATGTGCTACCAATTCACGATAGTTGGTGGTAGCTAATTCACGGACAGCTGTAAAACTAGTGGCTGGATTGGCTGCCGACTCCGATACACGTGCCAAGTAGCGATCGTTAAAAGCTACATTTGCGGTTTTCAGTTCGGCAATCCAATCTGTAAGTCGCAATGCCGTGATGGCTGCTATTAAATCGGTTTCGGTTTCCCAATCGGACAGCATGCTATCAATCACAGCCGTTTCGGCTTGGTAGTTCATTCGTGGAATATTCGTTCCGTAATTATTGAGATTGAAAAGCAAACTACGTGCTGCGGATTGCTGCGCTTCGTCATAATGATAATTCAACGCTTCCAAAGTTGCTTTGATGCCCATAAACGCTTTGTCACGTCGGTCATCTAAATCAATCAACTCTTGGGTAATACCACTGCTTTGTTCCTGTTGAAACAAATCGTCTATTTGGCTGGTTACTGTTGCCAACGCATCACGTTGTGTCGTTAGTTGTAACGTGCCAACCTCTTGTGCATTGACCAATTCTAATACATCTTTCATGTATTGTAAAAATTCGCTATTTCGATAGCGTGCTAACATAGGATCATTCATAATTTCCTGTTTTTAAAGAATTCATAATATTTTAACATTTTTAAGTGGTTTCATTGAAGAATTCGCAATAAAATCGCCAACGAAACCTTCTCGCAGCAATGCGACAAGCTTTTGTTTAACTTCAGAAGCGTCTCGCAGACCTGCAGCAAGCTTTTGTTCAACTTCAGAAGCGTCTCGCAGAGCTGCAACAAGCTTTTGTGCACACAAAAAAGTTGCTTGCATCACTGTTTGATAGTATGAATCTCTAAAAAATATTTGAAAAAGTAAGGGAAGAATGTATAAGCGTCGTAAATAATTAATAAGCGTTAAATATTTTCTGTAAGCGTTAAATTTTAAGAAATTTTTACTTACTTATTGGCAGTTTTCAGTTTTCGGTTGACAGTTTTCGGTTGACAGTTCTCAGTTAGCGGTTAGCGGTTAGCGGTTAGCGGTTAGCGGTTAGCGGTTAGCGGTTAGCGAAAATACTTTTTCATTTTACATTTAGTATTTAAAATTCATCATTTTAGAAGTTTGAGCCAAGCGATTCCAACATGTCCAAGAAATCTAAATATGTCATATTCGTGTGGCTGAGGCACTCGAAGCCACAAAAAAACCGCTTTACATTGCTGCAAAACGGTTTTTACTATATTTTTAAAGCGATAGTTTACTCACTCATAAAGATGCTGACTACGTACCAAAATAGTAACATTAACGAAGCAAACAATCCTAAAGAAGCCGCTACATATTGCTCTTCTTGGTATTTGTGGATCATATTTGAGGTTTGGTATAAAATAGAACCCGCAGCCAATGCTACCATTCCTACGCTAAACCACAAACCTAAGTTAAACCCTCCAAAAAGTGTTCCTGCTACAATCAATCCGATGGCTAAGAAACTTCCGATAGTAATGATCGATTTTAGAAATGAAAAGTCTTTTTTCGTAATAAATACAATCGCTGACAATCCTCCAAATAAAGCTAAGGTCATGATCGCTGCTTGTGTGAGTACATCCGTTCCTTGCGTTTCTGATACGTACATTGCCATAAAAATTAGCGGTACAAATATGAACGCTTCGGCGATAACGTACAAAAATAAAGCTGCATGATGCATGGTTTTGTCATTACTCTTTAGTGCCATTTTTTCTGCATAATTTGTCACAAACATAAATCCGCCTAAGACTAAAAGCCATGTCCAGCCTTGAATCATTTGCAATCCGATGTCTACAATAAAGTCTACTTGTAAAAAAAGGTATTCTACCACTATAAATAGCAATACAGCAAAGGCTAAGTATGTGTATGTTTTTCTGTAAAAAGCAGCTCTAGCATCTTCGCCTAAAGCGCTTACGGGCAATACTTGATTAAATTCATTCATTGTATTTCGGTTTTGAATATAGATTCAAATTTACTGTTTTGTTTTGTCCTATGCAATAGCCAAGTATGTAGAATATTTGTTAATTGTTCGTTAATAAGGGGTTGTGAGTTGTCGGTTATCGGTTATGAGTTATGAGTTATGAGTTATGAGTTATGAGTTATGAGTGAAATTACTTTTACATTTTACATTTAGCGTTTTACATTTAATATTTATTGTTTGTTTATTCGATATCAGTTATGGGTTATGGGTTATGGGTTATGGGTTATGAG
>CAYGPQ010000147.1:0-7559 GCA_964351775.1 uncultured Kordia sp.
TCTGAAATCATAATACCTACGTTTGTGAAACAATAATTCCCATAAAAACAATAAACTTAGCATTCATAAACCCGAACTTGTTTCGGGTTTTTTTTAGTATTAACTAAGGTTTTGAGATATTTAGCATACTATGCCATTATAGCCTACATAGTAAACTAAATGTTGTTTTAATATTGAATCATCCACTGGATAATCCAATATTAAAAATGTACCATAATGTTATTGCGTTATGTTATTTTGCTTAGGCAAAAAGCAAAGTTTACACTGCAAGTTTTTAAAAAAGTTATTATCTAAAAGTTTCTTCACAAAAGGTAATGGAACAATTTTTACACAAGTGACGTAGGAGCGAAGGGGAATAGTTGTGGAGTGGAATGATTTACTAGAGCGTTAATAAGAAAAAATCAATATTAAATTATTTAATAATACAAAATAATACATTTACGACTTTTATCTAAAGTAAAAACTTTATAAAAATAGTGTATTTTATTATTATTGAAATTTAAAATCATATATTTATGATGGAAATATTAAATTAAGTTTCATGCCATTCAGAATAAGAAAAAATCGTACCCATGAATTTGGATGTGGTACAAATTTGATTTTAGTTTTAATTACAGTATCAGCATTACTAATTCTACTGTTCTAAAAAACTACTTCAAATATTAAGTTAATATTTTTTATAAATTTATCCTACCATAAAGAAAATTAGACTATGTTCATAAAATCAAAGCCTATATCTCAAAGACAAAGAGAACAACTAAAACCTTTACTCGATAAACAAGTTCATTTAGAAGAATTAATAATTGATGATACACCGCAAGGAATTCACTATATCTTTGCACACCATCTAAGTAAAACCGAACATTTCTACATTACTGATATTGCAGATGAAATAGAATCATTTTCTGTATGTGATTCTATTTGGGAATCAATCAAATAGAAGTTAACTGTAAATCACTCAAACTTCCCAGTACCATAATTAACTCGTCTCTTAAAATCAATAATTTCATCTTTAAGTTTCTTATTAGCATTCTCAATAAGTTCATTTTGAAGCTTCATAATCTTTAATAAATCATGAATTGCATTCAGATTGTCTAGTTGCGCTTATTATTTTTAGCATAATATCATTATTATGTATTAGTGTATTACTAAACAGAATCTTCAATACAGGAATTGAAATTAATTTCCACAAAAACAACAGCTATATTTTTGTTAAGTCAAATACCCATAAAAATACGCATTATAGATGCTATTTTATTACGGGATAACAGTAGAATGTTACTTGTTAATTTTTCTTATAATTCTGGTATTATCTATAGCTTGGTTTAGCAAACTAATAGATCCTTTACACTTACATTAATAGTGTTGCTAAAACAATTTTTAACCGAAAAATAATTTACCATGAAAAAAAAACACTTTATTTATTTTTTACTTTTTTTAAGCGCCCAATTTGTGCATTCACAAGTGGAATCAAGCTATTACCCTGAAGGAAATGCGAGATCACTTTCACAAAAAATTGATAAAAATTACAAGGCTGATAAATTAATCACAATGCCTGCCTTCAATGTAAAAGCATTAATTGATGAAGACAAAAAGAATGCAGAATCAGTTGATCCCAAACCATATCGATTTGGAAAGGCTTTTGATACTAACATCAATATAGATGTAGCGTCAGAAGGAAAAGAAACAAAAAAAGGTAGAATTTGGTCTACTGAATTTCACTCAAAAGGCGCAATTTCCATAAATTTTGTACTCTCAAATCTGCAATTGACAGATGGTGCAGAACTGTATCTATACAACGATAGTGGAACTATGATTTATGGTCCCGTAACAACTGAACAAAACAAAACTAAAGGAGTTTTCCTAACAGATGTAATCTTTGGTGATCATGTTACTATGTATGTCAAAGAACCTTCTGATTCAGAGCGTAGTTCTAAATTTACCATTAAACGTGTCGTACATGGATATCGAGGTCCTGATACTCCAGAAGTATGGGGAACACCGGGAGCATCTGAATCTTGTAATAATGACCTAGCGTGTTTCAATGCATGGATAAACACAGGGAATTCTGTAGCGTTAATTCTCCTGACAAATGGTACTGAGTGGTGTAGTGGATGCCTTGTAAATAGCACAGATAATAGTTTAAGACCTTACTTTCTTTCTGCATTTCACTGTGCAGATAGCAACAATAATGGAAGCTTAAGCACAACTGAAAGAAACAATGCAGGAGATTGGTTGTTTAAATTTGGTTATAGAAGAACTGGTTGCTCTACGAGTAATGGCATCTTTAACTTTATAAATAGTAATGGCGCGACATTTAGAGCAGGTTGGAATACAACCGACTTCTTACTGATGGAAATTGATAAGCTGGCATATAACGGATCGCATACCTATGCTGGTTGGGACAGAAGAGCAACTGCACCTTCAAGCGGCGCGGGGATACATCACCCTGCAGGAGACATCAAAAAAATCTCTATTGAAAATAACACCTTTCAAACATCTAGTTGGAACGGAACCAATAGCAATTGGTTGGTTAATTTTGATGATGGTGTCGTACAACATGGTTCTTCTGGAAGCCCACTTTTCAATCAAAATCAACGAGTAGTAGGCCAATTACAGGGGAATCAAAATTATAATGGTTTTAATTCTTATTGTAGTCAAACTAGAGGAGAATATGGGAAATTTAATCTATCATGGACTGGTGGTGGTACAAATTCTACTCGTTTAAGCAATTGGTTAGATCCTTGCGGTACAGGAGCACAAACTACGAATGCTATAACCAATCCATATATGAGTAATCCTGGTACGATTGGTTGCACAGAAAGAACCGTTACAATTTATGATCTTCCTGCAGGTGCAACACTTAGTTGGAGTAATAGTAGTAATTTAATACGTACAACTTCACAAGGCGTGAATCCGGCAAAATTCAAAGCTACAGGATCAGGAAGTGCCTGGATACGTGCAGTTGTTACAACGTCTACTAGTTGTGCAAGTTCATATACCATACAAAGAACAATAACTGCGAATGGAGGAAATAGCAGCATATCTCTGTCTGCATATAATGGCAATGGCTGGTTGAGTGCAAATGCTTATGGAGCATCCGGACCTTACACGTGGATCATCTACGGAAATGGTGGTTCAAATCAGGTAACTACTACTGCTCCGTACCTTACCTATAACATAGGTTGTGGTGGCGGATTCCTTCAAGTACAGGGAACAAATTCTTGTGGTAATTCAATTTATGGCTCTCAGGCTATTTCAGGTTGTTCAGGTGGTGGTATTGGATTGTATCGAATGGAAGTATATCCAAATCCAACATCGGATAAATTAAACTTAGTGCAAATCAGTTCTTCTGAAAACTCAAAGATCGGAGACAATATGTCTATAAAACTTGAGACTGCCATATTGTATGATTTTGCAGGAACCGCAGTGAAATCTATAATAGTTAACAATACATCTGATAGAATTCAACTAGATGTCAGTGATCTGAAAGCAGGTCATTACTTCTTGAAAATTAGAGGAAAAGGAATTGATGAAACCCACAAAATAATCATTAACTAAAATATTCAATCATTGAAGGAGGCTAAAAAGTCTCCTTCTTTGTTTACTCGATGATCTTATAATTACATGAATTTAGCATCAACTTTGCTGACAATAATTTTGTAAGGATATCTAAATAGAAAACGACTGTAAAGCAATTTTACATAATGACTGATTATGACAACAATCAAAATGTTTCATAAATTATATTATGTTAAATAGAATATTTCAGCAATCACAAACAACCCCAACGTTTATAACAATTCTCACTAATCCTTCTATTACTTCTAAACTGAAATTGTTTTGGATAAGAATAAAAAATATTAAATTGAAAGCTGTATTTTTCAGTTGTTTGCCATCTAGTCTATATTCTAATAACTAACAGCGACTAGTGCTGAGGAAAATCGAAGTAAGCGGTCTTTATTCTTTTTCTAAACTTTAGTTTTCTATCAGTTACCATCTAGTCTTGATTCTAATATCTAACAGCGCAGCGGTCTTATATCCATAGAAACCTACTTCACAAATCTTTCCCATTTATAAACCATAAAATCTTCTAGAAACTGTACTTTTGCGCAATGATTCCAAAACAACAATCGCAAACAGAATTTATCCTATTAATGGCATCGTTGATGTCTATTGTTGCACTTTCCATTGACGCCATTCTGCCTGCGTTAGAAACGATTGGAACCTCTGTCGGAACTACGAAACTTGCAGACAATCAATCTTTAATCACGATGATTTTCTTGGGTTTAGGATTTGGACAACTCATTTTTGGGCCACTTTCAGATAGTGTCGGACGAAAACCTGTCATCTATGCCGGATTCATCGTATTTGTATTGGCAAGTATTCTCTGTGTAGTAGCCACCAATCTTGAAATGATGATTGCCGGACGCATATTACAAGGAATCGGATTGGCAGCACCAAGAACTATTAGTATTGCAATGATTCGCGATAGTTTTAGTGGGGATTATATGGCAAAAATAATGTCGTTTATTGTCGCCATCTTCATTCTAGTTCCAGTCATTGCGCCTGTATTAGGAAAATTAATGCTCGATACATTCGGCTGGCGTTCTATCTTCAATAGTCAACTAATTTTTGGTGTAATAGTTATGATTTGGCTCTGGAAACGACAACCCGAAACCTTAGATCCAAACAACAAAATAAAACTCTCTTCAACACTATTTATCAATGGATTAAAAGAATTTATGAAATTCAAAACGTCGGTTGCATTTACCTTAGTTTCTGGTTTAATTACAGGTTCATTTATGGTATATTTAAGCGCCTCACAAGAAATATTTCAAAATCAATACGGATTGATAGACGAATTTCCATACCTATTTGCTGCTTTAGCCATTGCAGTTGGTTTCGCTACGTTCTTAAACGGAACGTATGTTGTCAAGTTCGGAATGTACGCAATGGTAAAAACATTTATGATCGCATTTACGGTAATTCCGGTGCTCTATCTGTTACTTTTCTTCGGTCAGCCAAATCCAAATGTCTACATATTATTAGTGTTTTTTGGCGTGCAATTTTTCTCTATCGGTTTCCTTTTCGGGAATTTACGCTCGTTGGCGATGCAACCTGTCGGACATATTGCCGGAATTGGTGCGGCTATCAACGGTTTTGCATCCACCATTATGGCAGTTCCGATTGCAACGTATATTGGTAGTTTTATAAAAACTACTGCCTCTCCTCTATTTGTTGGGTTCTTAATCTGTGGATGCTGTTCGTTACTAATACTGTGGATTTTAAGTAGAATCACAAAAAAATCGCTTTCACTCGCTTCATAGTTTGTTAAAACACAATCTTTTAATTAGTTTTACTGCCCTAACCTCGATCAACCACTAATGAAAAAATATATCATAGTAGCTTTCATAAGTTTACTCTTATATACCCCAACTTTACAAGCACAGCACTCGGTAGCACGCGATTGGAATGAAGAATTACTAAGTGCTATTCGTATCGATTTTGCGCGTCCAACCGTGCATGCGCGCAATCTATTTCACAGTTCCATTGCCATGTATGATGCGTGGGCAATCGTTAGCAATCCGTCACAAACGGTATTTTTAGGAAAAACCTTCGGAAACTATACCTGCACTTTTAACGGAATTGCAGCGCCAACAAATGTAGCCGCAGCGCAACATGAAACGATAAGTTATGCTATGTATCGCTTGTTGAATCATCGTTTTGCAAGTTCGCCAGGTGCAGCCACTTCCCTAGCGAGTTTTCAAACATTATTTACATCGTATGGATATGATATCAATTTTACGTCAACCGATTACAGTACTGGCTCGTACGCCGCTTTGGGGAACTATTTGGCGAGCGAAATCATCAATTTTGGACTGCAAGATGGTTCTAATGAACAAAATGGCTATGTAAATCAACACTATACACCTTCCAACAATCCGTTGGTTTTGGGACTATATGAAGATAACAGCACTATCAACCCCAACAAATGGCAACCTTTAGCCTTTGATGTGTATATCGATCAAGGTGGAAACGTATATCCATTGGATACACCTGCATTTCTAAGTCCAGAATGGGGAGAAGTCACTCCTTTTGCACTAAAAAATTCAGATTTAGAAATTTTCAATGATGGATTTGATTGTTACATCTACAACAATCCGGGTGCACCCGAATACATTCAAGATTCTAACAATAATGATGGTATTGACGATCCATATAAGTGGAATTTTGCGCTCGTTTCATTATGGTCTTCACACTTAGATCCTGCCGATACTACGATGATTGATATTTCGCCCGGCGCCATCGGAAACCTTGATACGACTCAGTTTCCACAAACATTTCAAGAATATCAAGCGTTTTATGATATTTTATTAGGTGGCGATCCAAGTACAGGTCGTAGCCTAAATCCAGTGACAAATATGCCTTATGTACCACAACTAGTGAAAAGAGCCGACTATGCACGTGTGTTGGCAGAATATTGGGCAGACGGACCCGATTCTGAAACGCCTCCGGGGCACTGGTTTACCATCATGAATTATGTAAGCGATCATCCATTAGTGGTAAAACGGTTGAATGGTGTTGGACCAGTTTTAGACGATTTGCAATGGGACGTAAAATGTTATTTAACGCTCGGCGGCGCGATGCATGACGCAGCCATTAATACTTGGGGAATCAAAGGATATTACGATTATATACGACCAATCTCGGCAATTCGGTATATGGCTGGAAAAGGGCAAAGTACAGATAATACACTTCCAAGTTATGATCCGCATGGGTTGCCGTTAATTCCTAATTATATTGAATTGATAGAAACTGGTGATGCGCTGGCAGGAACAAACGATGAAAATGTTGGAAAACTTAAAGTATACGCTTGGAAAGGACCTGATTATATCAGCGATCCAACGACGGATGTTGCTGGTGTAGATTGGATTTTAGCATCGAAATGGTGGCCATATCAACGTGGAACCTTTGTCACACCTCCATTTGCGGGCTATGTTTCCGGACATTCTACATTTTCAAGAGCTGCCGCAGAAGTACTCACCTTACTCACAGGCGATGAATATTTCCCTGGCGGAATGGGAACTTTTGACATTCCACAAGATAATTTTTTAGTCTTTGAAAAAGGACCAAGTGCGCCATTCACACTGCAATGGGCAACCTATCGTGATGCTTCTGACCAAACGAGTTTATCAAGAATTTGGGGTGGAATTCATCCACCAATTGATGATATTCGCGGAAGAATTCTTGGAATTCAAATTGGTGTGGATGCCTTTACAAAAGCCAATGAGTTTTTTGTGTTAGGTACAGAAGAATTTAACGCAAAAACCACCAGAGTTTACCCAGTACCTTTCACAGATCAATTGACGATTGAAACCGAAAACGATCAAATTTCTACCTTGGAAATTTACAGTATTGACGGACGTTTATTGTTTACGGAAACTATCAATTCCAATCAAAAAACATTTAAAATTCCAAACTTACAAACAGGAATTTATTTTGTAAAAGCTTACAATTTTACTGGTAAAGTAATACTTCAAGAAAAAGTTATAAAG
>CAYGPQ010000148.1:0-7332 GCA_964351775.1 uncultured Kordia sp.
CTATTAATCATTTTGTTGAATGATACGTTTTTATGCATGCTCGTTTCATGTGATTCAAGTTTAAATAGTTGGTAAACAAATGGTTTTGAATAAAATCGAGATTTCGTACAACAAAACCAATTGTTAATAACTTTATAGCTGTTAAACGCTTGTTTTTACAAATGTAGCTAAAAATATACGGTTGAAAAAAGAGAGTTGTTAACAATTTTAAAAATTATTAGAATGTGTTTTGATGAACCGTTTTTTTTGGTCATTTTTGAACATATATTTAACGTGCTTTTTTAAAAAGACAAGTAGATACAAATCCATGTTATACAAAAAGGGAAACTTGACCAACGAAACGTTGATCTCGCTATATAAGAAAATGCTGAAACCGAGAATGATAGAGGAAAAAATGTTGATTCTTTTGCGTCAAGGAAAAATTTCAAAATGGTTTGGCGGAATTGGACAAGAAGCCATCGCCATTGGAGTCACTTCAGCACTTACTGAAGACGAATATATTTTACCAATGCACCGAAACTTAGGAGTTTTTACTACACGTGAAATACCTTTGTATCGCTTATTTTCACAATGGCAAGGAAAAGCGAATGGATTTACAAAGGGACGCGATCGAAGTTTTCACTTTGGAACGCAAGAGTTTAACATTGTAGGAATGATTTCACATTTAGGCCCACAATTAGGTGTGGCAAGTGGAATCGCGTTAGCAAATAAATTAAAAGAAAACAAGCACGCATGTGCCGTATTTACGGGTGAAGGCGGAACAAGTGAAGGAGATTTTCATGAAGCATTAAATGTGGCTTCTGTATGGAACTTGCCAGTGTTATTCTGTATTGAAAATAACGGTTACGGACTTTCTACACCAACATCAGAACAATATAATTGTGAAAATTTAGCAGATAGAGGCATAGGCTACGGCATGGAATCGCATATTATTGATGGAAATAATATTATAGAAGTCTATACGAAAGTTTCTGAATTAGCCGAAAGTATTCGTGAAAATCCGAGACCCATTTTACTCGAATTTAAAACATTTCGAATGCGTGGACACGAAGAAGCAAGTGGCACAAAGTACGTTCCACAGGAATTAATGGACGAATGGGCAGCCAAAGATCCGTTAGATATGTATCGTAATTATCTCATATTTGAAGGATTACTAACCTCACAGATTGATGAAGTTTACAGAAATCAAATTAGTGATGAAATTAACGAAAATCTGCAACTAGCTTTTGATGAGGCTAAAATAAATTCTACTAAAAGTAATGAATTAAGTGATGTGTATCAAAATTCAATATATGAAGAAGTTATACCGAAATCAGAAAATGAAAATATTCGTTTCGTAGATGCTGTTTCTCAAGGTTTAAAGCAATCGATGGAAAAGCATGATGATTTGATTATCATGGGACAAGATGTTGCTGAATATGGTGGTGTTTTTAAAATTACGGATCAGTTTATAGATAAGTTTGGAAAAGAACGCGTGCGCAATACACCCATTTGTGAATCAGCAATTGTAGCTGCGGCATACGGACTTTCTGTGAACGGTATGAAATCTGTGGTAGAAATGCAGTTTGCGGATTTCGTTTCTAGTGGATTCAACCCAATTGTAAACTTATTAGCAAAATCACACTATCGCTGGAATCAAAATGCAGATGTTGTAGTGCGAATGCCTTGTGGAGCTGGCGTTGGAGCAGGTCCTTTTCATTCACAAACCAATGAAGCTTGGTTTACGAAAACACCAGGATTAAAAGTTGTATATCCAGCATTTCCGTATGATGCGAAAGGTTTGTTAGCCTCCGCAATTAATGATCCGAACCCTGTGTTATTTTTTGAGCACAAAGCTTTGTATAGAAGCGTTTACCAAGATGTACCCACAGATTATTACACCTTACCATTAGGAAAAGCATCTATGTTGAAAGAAGGAACTGATATTACTATTATAGCGTATGGAGCTGCCGTTCATTGGGCATTAGATACATTGGAGAAAAATCCTGAAATTTCTGCGGATTTAATCGATTTACGTTCGTTACAACCATTAGACACCGAAGCTGTTTATGCTTCTGTACAAAAAACGGGAAAAGCCATCATTTTACAAGAAGATTCGTTGTTTGGAAGTATTTCTAGTGATCTTTCAGCAATGATTATGGAAAACTGCTTTGAATCCCTTGATGCGCCTGTAAAAAGATTAGCCAGTATGGAAACACCAATTCCGTTTGATCAAGGTTTGGAACAACAATATTTAGCCAAGAATGAGTTTGAAGCAGCTTTGTTAGACTTGTTGGCGTATTAGATGATTAGATTTCTTGGATTGTTAGACACGTTAGGCTTTTTTCGACTTCACTCAATCTGACGTTTAGAGTTCGATTCAAAATCTCACAATAAAAAGCCCGATTATAAAGTATAATCGGGCTTTGCCATAGTTAGTTAGAGAAATAGTGTGAACGAATCATCTTCGCGTCACAGTTTCTTCTTCAAAAGATTTAATCTTTACTTTTCCATTTTTGTTATTGAGTTTGTAATACACAATCACTTTATCGGAGCTTAAATTTTTATTTTTTAATAGTGCATAGTTTCCTTCGGTGATGGCAGCAGTAATGGTAAATTTTGTGTTTGATGTATTTTTGGTTGTTAAATGATTCACTTTCAAGCTTTGATTTTTTTCAAAAACAATAACACTGTCGATCGTTAAATCAACAGTGTCATCAAGTGTTATCTCAAAAAGATAGTTAGTGTACGGTTTTGCTGATTTGATACCTTGTACAATCGTTTGTTTTTTTGAAGTTATCAGCTTAATACCTTCGTTACAAGACATTATATTGAGTGTTATAATGCATAATATCAAAAACCGTTTCATTAATCAACAACAATTTTCTTTGTGATACTTTTTCCGTCATTTGTGATTTTTACCAAGTACAGTCCTTTTGCAAAACCAGTTAGATTGATTTTCTCTTCAACGGAAGTAGTTTTTATTTCTTTTATTACAGAACCAACTAAGTTGTAAACCAAAATGTTTGTATCTCCTGATAAGTTATTGAGTGTGATTGTAAAGCTTTTATTTACTGTCGGGTTTGGATAGAGTTGAACCGCATTTGAAACCAATTCAGTATCTGTAACCGATAAGGCAGCTTGGTCAATTGGTACTTCCCAAACGCCTCTTCCATACGTAGCAGCTCTTAACCTTTCTGTTCCGTAATGAATTTCAATATCGTTTACGATTACGTTTGGTAATCCTTGTCCCAAACGAACCCAATCGCCAGCAGAATCAGTTCTGTAATAGACACCTAAGTCTGTTGCTAAGAATAATTCTCCGTCAGTAGTTCCAGTTCTGTATAAAATTTTATGTGTTGGAATGTTTGGTAAAGTTCCTGTAATATCGGTCCATGAAAACCCACTATTGATTGATTTATATACTTTTCCAGCTTGATATCCTGAATACGCAATGTATACTTCCGCAGGATTTGTTGGATGTACTTCAATACTTTTTACATTTCCACTTTGTGGTAAATTAATGGCTGTCCAATTGGTTCCGCCATTGTTAGTTCTGCGGACAGCACCACCTTGGCCAGAAACGTAGATTACATCTGGATCAGAAGGCGAAATTGACATGAATTCAATACTACCAACACCTGAATTTAAGTTTGTCCAGCTTGTACCACGATCCGTAGATCGGTAAATATCTCCAAAACCTCCAAAAATTGTTGTTGGCACTGTAGGATGAATTTCTAATTCCCATACAAATGGAGCTCCATTTGGTGTATTTACAAATTGTGAAGAAGCAAAACCGTTTGTGGTTCTAAACATTGCGCCAGCCTGACTACAAGTCCAAGCAATATTACTATCTGAATAATCCCATAATCCTTCAACGCCGTCACTTCCTGGGTTTCTTCCAATCCAATCTACACCATCATATTGTCCAATATCATTGTCTTGTGCGCCAGCAATTAATAAGTTTGCATTTTGCGGAGTTCCTGAAACATTATAGTATTGTGTAATAGCGATTCCTGAAGATAAATCTGCCCAAGCTGCATCAAATTGCGCATTTCCCATGAATATTCCTCCGTCATTTACAGAAATGGCGATATTGGTTCCTGGTACAAATTTCATATCATGATGATCTGAATGTACGTAGAAGTAAGGATTTCCTGCTGTCCAATATCCATCTAAATATTTTTCCCAGCTTACGCCACCATCTGTTGAGCGCCATCCATCAACACCACCAGCCAACACTAAGTTTGCATTGATCGGAGAAATAGCTAAGGTAACATTGTAGCCACCTTGTGAAGAATATCCAGGAATGCTTGATATTTGTGTCCAAGTAGCACCTTCATCAAGAGATCTACGGATTCTTCCGCCGTTATCAATACTTAGTATTAAGTTTGTATTTGCAGGAGTTACTGCCATATCTAATCGACTAAAAGCTGGTCGTGATGCTTCACTCCAAGTAACTCCATTGTTGGTAGACGTGTAAAAACGGCCGCTTCTTGAGGTCGCAAATAAAGTGGTTGCACTTCCTTCTTTATATACAATATCATTAAAAATTGCTCCATTTTCAGTATATACATTTGCCCAAGTAGTTCCGCCGTCTGTAGTTCGCTTTATGTTGTTTAGTGTTGTTGCAAAAACAGTATTTACGTTGTTTGGATCGATTAATAATTTACTGATGATATCGTTTTGACCTAAAGTAAACGACAAACCTGTTATTGCCCAATTTGCGCCACCATCAGTAGTTTTTAAAACACCAACAGATCTATTTTGAACACCATCAGCATCTCCTGTAGCAGCATATACAATATTTGTATTTGATGGATCAATTACAATATCCGAGATTCCCATATTTGGAAATTCATCCCCTTGCGCCGTCCAATTTGCGCCAGCGTCTGTTGTTTTCCAAATTCCACCGCCAGGCGATCCAACATATATGGTATTGGTATCATTTCCGTTAAAAGCAACTGCATTCAATCGCCCCATTCCAGGGTAGAAGCCAATATTTGAAACTGGAAATGTAATAGGTCCTAGTAACGACCAGTTTACACTTGCTACAGTTTCTGCGTTATTTACAGCTTGTGTGTGACGTGCTTGTTCGGAATACCAAAGATTCGCTGTATGTGCAGCAGACATAAATCGTCCGTTTGGCAATACACGATCTTTCCAGAACGCTGCCCAACGTTCAAATTGTTTGATTTGTTTTTTACTTTTCCGATCGGAGTTTTGTCTAATTGGAGCTAAAGTTTGTTGCTCTTGTTCGACGATTTCGAAGTAATTACTGTTTTCATCTAAGGTAGATGTCCGCCAATTTTGTTGTTGCGCTGTTGCTGAAAATCCCATAGCAAAGATTCCAACAAACGCTACACATAGTTTCTTTTTCATGCTTGATTTTTTGTGTGTGGTTGGTTAACAATTTCTTTGCATTAAAACAGGCGATCTTTAAAACACCCTACTTTTGAAGATGAAATAACTTTTTAGCTGATTTTTTATGATTTTACTGTGTTGATTGCCAATTAATTGAAAAATATTCAATTTGAAATACAATTTTTAGGTTTTTATCAGTCCAAAAAAACAACTATTTGGCAATTCTAGGTGTTAGTAAACGGATAGATAGCTTCGCTCATTCATCATAAAAAATATATTTTCTATAAAACTACAGTTACGGTGTAACAAACTTTAAAAATGATTGTCTATTTTTGAAGTCTCATTTTTTACTGTATGAAAAAATTAAATCCGTCCATCAAGCATCATCTGTTCATAGGTGTATTTATTAGTCTTTGGATTTTTCTGTTTGCTTTTTTTATACGTCCTTTTGAGCATGGAATAATGGATTTTAAAAAATGGGTTTCTGTAAGTGTTGGCTTTAGTTTGATTGCCTTTCTTTGTTATGCACTCACAAGTTTTCTTCAAAAATTTGTGCATCAAAAAGTATCCGAATGGAGTATTCGACTTGAAATAATGAGTTTACTTTTTTTCTATGTATTGTATTCGATAAGTACTTATTTCTATTATAAAAGTTCAATTATTAATGGTATTTATGATTTTCCCAAATTTTTCGTAGAAATCATCTTAATTGCGGCTTTAATTCTAACGCCAATACTCATCTTAGTTAGAATATATTCCATAAAATTGATTCCCGAAGCAAGTGATGATATTACCATCAAAGGAGATAATAAATTAGATATTTTAAAGATTAAACAATCGGAGCTGATTTGCATTTCGAATTCACAGAATTATGTTGAAATTTTCTTTCTTGATCATGGTGAATTGAAATCAAAATTAATTCGTAGTTCATTGAAGAATATTCAAACAAATTTCGACTTTTTAATTCAAGTACATCGTTCACATTAGCTAAGTTCTGAAATAACCTATGAGTTAACAAAACGGAAATGGATAAGATATTGATCATAGGCGGCACCAATTTTATTGGTAGAAATCTCATAGAAAAACTGTCTTCAACTAAAAACTACGACTTAACAATTTTCAATAGAGGAATCACGAATCCTGAATTATTTCCTAACATTAAAAGGATTATTGGCGATCGAAATTCAAACAACGTAAAATTAATCCATCAAACGAAATGGGATTATATTATTGATCTTTCTTGTTATTTTCCACAATCATTGATCGATATTTTAAGCGAGCTTTCGCCAAATTTGAAAAAGTATATTTTTATTTCAACCTGTTCTGTGTACGAAGATGCAAAAGTTAATTTTGGGAATGAAAACGCTTTGCTAAAAACTTGTGATGAAGCTCAATTCAGCGATCAATCAAGAAATTCGTATGGAAATAGAAAGGCGGAATGTGAACGAATCCTTCATGCTTCTAACGTTAACTTTACCGTTTTACGACCTGATTTAGTTTATGGAAAATATGATCCGACAGATCGATTTTACTATTGGTTGCATCAAGCAAAAAAGTATGATAACATCTTAGTTCCAAATCACGGGAAACCGTTGTTTTCTTTAACCTACGTAACAGATTTAGTAACAGCAATTGAAAAAATGATTGTAGAAAAATCAGATAGAGAAAGCTATAATATTACAACGATGACAGAAGCTTCAATTCAAAAAATACTAGCGATTACATTAGAAGAAACTGGAAACAAACCTACCTTCATAAATGCGAGTTCACATTATCTAAAAGCGAATAAAATAGGGGAATGGACCGATATGCCCGTTTGGATAGACAGTGAGTATTCCGTTTTTGACAATAAAAAAATAATAGACAACTATCAATTAAAATTTACGGAATTCAAGACTTCGGTGAAAGAAACAATAGCATATTACAATTCACTAAATTGGCCAATTCCAAACTATGGAATCGATAGAGAAAAACAACTACGTCTTATCG
>CAYGPQ010000149.1:0-7042 GCA_964351775.1 uncultured Kordia sp.
TTATCAGTTATCAGTTATCAGTTATCAGTTATCAGTTATCAGTTATCAGTTATCAAAATTAAAAAATGGTATCATGCCTAAACATATTTTCACTTTTTTATTATTAATATTCACAACAATTTGTTTTGGACAAACTAGAGGCGTAAAAGAATTACAAGAATGTGAACTGCTTCTAAAGGATGGAACTTCTTTTGAAGGTTTTTGTAAAATCACTAAAAATGATCGCATACAATTTTCTATGGAACGTGATAGCACGCCAGATGTTTGGGATGAAAAGCATGTAAAAAGTGTTACTTTTTTTAGATCACAGAACGATCAAGTTTTAGAATATCATAAAACACGTATTGGAAAGCGACATAAACTTCTCCAAGTACTAATTAACGGGAAACTAACGTTGTATGTAGATGCAAAGGAAGCGCTAATTCCAAAGATGAATCTAGGACTTCAAGTTTCAATTAAAAAAAGAAAATACAAGTTATATTATCTAAAAAGAAAATCATCTGAAGAAATTATTTTTGTTAACACTAGTAGTAGTAGTAGTAGTAGTAGTAGTAGTAGTAGTATGGGTAGCAAATGGAAAAAGAAAATGCTTGAATATTTTAAGGATTGTCCTTTACTCGTGGAAGATATTGAAGCGGATGCCTACGACAAGGAATCGCTCATGCAATTAGTAGAAGATTATAACATTTATTGTGTGGACTGATACAAGTATTGTTCTCACTACTCAATTCTCAATACTTACAGCTATTTCCTCGGTGGATATTCTTCCAATACTTTCAACAAAATTTTTCTAAAATACGCTTCGCGTTCTTGTGGTGTTGCTTTTTCTTTGTAATATCCTTCAGCAATTGCTTGCCAATACAGTTCATCTTTTCGAACATCTACAAAGTCAAATACTAATTGCTGATTTAGTTTTACATTTCCAATCGGCAATCCAATAGAAATTCCGCCACCAACATTGCGTCCGCCGCCGCCAACTCCGACACCAACTGCACTATTTTGATCTGATTGAAAAGCACTTACTTCTACATTGATATAAAAATCGGGCGTAGCTGTGCGTACAAATCCGCGTGATTGCAAAATAGAATCTGCCTGACGAAACAAGCGTTTGTCATCAAGTTCACTCAAACCTGTTTCAATATTTGGGAAAAAATTATAAGCTTTATATTTCGTAAAATCCATATTTTTATCATAATCATATACAACTCTTGGTGCTGTACATGCCACAAAAAGCACGAGCGCACATATCATCCCTACATATTTCATAGCGTTTATTTTTTATTAAAAAAACCTACTACAAGATAGCAATAATTATTCCATAAAAAAATCCTGTTTCATGGGAAAACAGGATTCTTTAGTGTTTCAATTGTGGTAATTATGCTTTATTAAATAATGTTTTATAAATAAATCCTGCCACGATGGCTCCTAATATTGGTGCCACCCAAAACAACCAAGTTTGTGGCATATAATCGCCTCCTGCAAATAATGCCTGACTTGTAGATCGAGCTGGGTTTACCGAAGTGTTTGTAATCGGAATACTAATTAAGTGAATGAGCGTTAAACACAATCCAATTGCAATAGGTGCAAATCCTTTGGGTGCTTTTTCGCTGGTACTTCCTAAAATGACTAGTAAGAAAAAAGCGGTGAGTAAAAATTCAGCAATAAACGCAGACATCATAGAGTACCCCTCTGGTGACAAACTATCATATCCATTGGCGGCAAAACCTCCAATTGCTTTGTCTGAACTTGTAAGAATCAAATACAAAGCGCCTGCTGCCAAAATAGCGCCCACAAGTTGGGAAATAATATAGCCTGGCAAATCTTTACCCGAAAACTTTCCTCCTGCCCAAAGTCCAATAGAGACAGCAGGATTAAAATGTCCGCCCGAAATGTGACCAACAGCATACGCCATTGTCAATACGGTCAAACCAAAAGCCAATGCCACACCAGCATATCCGATTCCGTGATCTACCGTCGCTGCGAAAACTGCGCTTCCACAACCGCCAAACACAAGCCAAAATGTTCCAAAAATCTCAGCGAAATACTTCTTCATAATTGTTATATTTTAATGATTAGTAATCTCAAGATAAATAAAAAAAAACTACGAAACCTTAAAATTTATGAAGAAATAATTCACAAAAACTACCCAAATTCCCTTCAGGTCAGTATTTCTCACTTGTAGCTTAGGATAAAAAAATTTAGAAATGTTCCTAATTTTATTCGAAAATTGTGATGGATCAATCTTGTAAAAAAACCGTATCTTTGCACCAGATTTATTCAGGATAGAAAAACTCATACTAGATGAAATGAGCCATCGTAATCTTTAGATCTGAATCGAGATTAGTATTGGCGAATTCCATCTGACAGCATTCATAAAATAAAAAATAACAGATGAAACTTTTATTATTAACAATTGGCTTATTAATGCTAGGTGTTGCAGGAATTGCAATTAAAATTTGGGCAAAAAAAGATGGTAAATTTGCAGGAACCTGTGCAAGTCAAAATCCAATGCTAAATAAAAATGGAGACGCTTGTGGTTTTTGTGGTAAAACGCCCGATCAGTTTGATTCTTGCGCTGAACCTCAACATCAGTAAATAGCCTTGCCTCTTTTATGATCACACTTCTTCTTTATATTTTTATAGCTATTACTGCGATTCAAATTATTTATTTTTTAGTTTTCGGTGCTTTTGCATTCGCTAAGCATACCAAAAGTAAACCATATGACATTCCGGTTTCTATTATTGTTTGTGCCAAAAACGAAGCCGAAAATCTGCAACAATTACTTCCAAAACTTTTACAACAATCGTATAAAAACTTCGAAATTGTCTTAATTAATGACGCTTCTTCAGACGAAACCTTGGAAGTCATGGAACAATTTCAAAAAGAAAACACCCACATTAAAGTGGTCGATGTTGAAAATAATGAAGCCTTTTGGGGAAATAAAAAATACGCCTTAACACTCGGAATTAAAGCTGCAACGAACGATTTTCTAGTCTTTACAGATGCCGATTGTGTCCCTGCAACGAAATATTGGTTAACCGAAATGACACAACGTTTTTCGAGTACTAAAAAAATTGTGATTGGCTATGGCGCTTACGCGAAGAAAAAATATTCGTTCCTCAACCTTTTGATACGATTTGAAACATTAATGGCAGCCATTCAAGCCTTTAGTTATGCAAAAATAGGCATTCCATATACGGCAGTTGGGCGAAACTTAGCGTATCACAGAGACGAATTTTACAGAGTCAACGGTTTCATTAATCATATAAAAATACGATCGGGCGACGACGATTTGTTTATTAAAGATGCAGCTTCTGGCAAAAACACAGCGATTTGTTTCTCAAAAAATAGTTTTACCATTTCACAAGCTAAAACGAGTTTTGGCGCGTGGTTTCAACAAAAAAGAAGACACGTAAGTACCTCTTCACACTATAAATTCATTCATAAATTTTTACTCGGAACCTTCTTTACAACGCAGTTGCTATTTTGGATTTTTGCTATTGTACTTTTATGTACTGCTGCATGGCAATATGCACTTATTATTGTAGCTTTTAGAATCATCATTCAGTATTTCATCCTCGGTTTCGCAGCCAATAAATTGAAAGAACAAGACACACTTTATCTGCTTCCCTTTTTGGAAATCTTTTTAATTATCATTCATTTTGGTATCTTTATAGCTAATATGACCTCAAAACCAACGCATTGGAAATAGCAGATACGATTCTGAAAGCAACCATTCATAAAGCAAAATTGGGCGATCAAGTCGCTTTTAACTTTTTACTGAATTCTTTTTGGAATGATGTATATGGCTTTCAACTGAAACGTGTTCACAATGAAAATGATGCGGAAGATATTACGATTCAAACATTTTCTAAAGCATTTGATAAGATTGATACTTTCGACGAAAACTACAAGTTTAAAACTTGGCTCATCACGATTTCTAAAAACGTGCATATTGACTTTCTTCGCAAGAAAAAAACATCGATTGTAACCACGAAAGAACAGGAAGAAGAAGTGTACAAAATCATTGATGATGGACCAACGCCTGAAGATAAAATTATCACAGAGCAAAATCTAGCGAAGCTTTTACGCGATATCAAAAAGCTAAAACCACATTATCAGGAAGTGATTAATTTGCGGTATTTTCAAGAATTGAGTTACAAAGAAATCTCGGAACAACTCCAAGAACCGATGAATAATGTAAAGGTGAAATTGTTGAGAGCAAAAAAACTATTAGCAGAAATTATTCAGAAAAAATGAGCACTTCTTTTCTAAAAAAACTCGGTCCCGGCTTATTATTTGCAGGCGCAGCCATTGGTGTTTCGCATTTGGTAAATTCAACGAAAGTAGGTGCAGAATTCGGTTTTGGACTCCTTTGGGCATTATTATTAGTGAACCTGTTTAAATATCCTTTCTTTCAATTCGGTCCACGATATGCAGCAGCCACTGGCGAAAGTTTACTCGAAGGTTACCAAAAACTCAGCAAAGGCTTATTAGTTGCGTATTTTATATTGTCATTCGCAACGATGTTTACAATTCAGACAGCCGTTACGATTGTTACCGCAGGATTGGCTTCTCAGCTTTTCGGATTGGACTTTCCTCCAGAATATAAAATGGAAATTTGGAGCACAATTATCACGGTAATTTGTTTAGGAATCTTAGCTATTGGACGCTATAATATTTTAGATAAGTTGATGAAAGTCATCATCATCACATTGACCATAAGCACCGTGATTGCTGTTTTCTTTGCCATGTCGAACGGAAACGAAGCCTTATCAGCTGGGCAAATTTTCCCAACCGAATCAGGTGGAATTATGCTGTTAATTATTTTTATGGGATGGATGCCAGCTCCGCTAGATATTTCCATTTGGCACTCACTTTGGGCAATTGAGAAAAAACAAGAAACGGTGAGTTTTACACCCAAGAGTGCCTTATTTGATTTTAACTTTGGATACATCATCACCATTATTCTTGGAGTTTGTTTTATGGCATTAGGTGCATATGTGATGTTCAACTCAGGAACGGAATTTTCACCAAAAGGCGGCGTTTTTGCTTCACAACTCATTGATTTATACACGCAAAATTTAGGAACCGGAACTTATATTATCATTGCCATTGCAGCGTTTACCACGATGTTTAGTACCACATTGACAACCTTAGACGCTTCACCAAGAGCGATGGCTAAAGCAAGTCAATTACTATTTGGAAGACTCATCAAGCATAGTTATATTTTTTGGATGTTGATTTTAGTGTTAGGAACCGTATTGATTTTGACTCAATTTTTAACTGAAATGTCCGCATTAATCAAACTTGCGACGGTTTTATCGTTTGTCACGGCACCTTTTTATGCAATTTCAAATTATATGCTAATTACAAGTAAACACACCCCTGAACAGTGGCAGCCTAAACTTGGATTGCGCGTTTTGAGTTGGATGGGAATACTTTTCTTGACGGGATTTTCGGTTTGGTATTTGACTATTCTTTAGCTGCTGGTTTTTAGTTGATGGTTGTTAGCTATTTAGTAGTTTAGTAGAAAGTTATTTTTTTAACTGAAATAATGCTCGAACTGACAAATAAACGAACAAACAATCAAAGAACAAATCACCAACAACCAACAACAAGTAACTAACAACAACCATTTTTTTAAACAGATTCTTCGTATCTTTGCACTTCATTTCATTTTGAATAGAAAACGATTATGAGTACAGACACAACTGCAAGTGTATTGCCACCAAAAGGAAAACCGAAATGGCTTCGCGTAAAACTTCCAACAGGAAAGAAATATACAGAACTTCGTGGATTGGTTGACAAATACAAATTGAATACCATTTGTGCGTCGGGAAGTTGTCCAAATATGGGCGAATGTTGGGGCGAAGGAACGGCAACGTTTATGATTTTAGGAAACGTTTGTACACGCTCTTGCGGATTTTGTGGTGTGAAAACCGGACGACCAGAAACGGTGGCTTGGGACGAACCTGAGAAAGTAGCGCGTTCTATAAAAATTATGCAAATAAAACACGCGGTGTTGACTTCGGTAGATCGTGATGATTTAAAAGATATGGGAAGTATTATTTGGGCAGAAACGGTAAAAGCTGTGCGCCGAATGAATCCTACTACGACTCTAGAAACCTTGATTCCAGATTTTCAAGGAATTGAACGCCATTTAGACCGAATTGTAGCAGTGTCTCCAGAAGTAGTTTCGCACAATATGGAAACGGTTCGTCGTTTGTCACGAGAAGTACGAATACAAGCGAAATACGATCGTAGTTTGGGTGTGTTGAAGTATTTGAAAAACCAAGGAATAAATCGTACGAAATCGGGCATTATGTTAGGTTTGGGCGAAAAAGAAGAAGAAGTCATTCAGACACTACAGGATTTAAGCGCAGTGAATGTGGATGTAGTTACGCTTGGACAATATTTACAACCAAGTAAGAAGCATTTACCCGTACAAGAATTTATTACGCCAGCTCAGTTTGACAAATACCGCGAGATTGGACTCAATTTAGGTTTCCGTCATGTAGAAAGTGGCGCGTTGGTACGTTCGTCTTATAAGGCGCATAAGCATATCTTATAAATGACACTTCGAGTACCTCAGTGTCCTAAAAGGATCTCCTGAGTTTGTCGAAATATATAATTTTTAAAGGCTATTGGCTTCTTCAAGCTCACTGAGCTTGTTGAAGTGTAGCCTTTTTCTATTTGAAGATTTGAAAATGTTTTTTATTTGAAAATTCAGGATGTCATTACGAAGGAAGCATGACTGAAGTAATCTCTTTAATAAAAAGATTGCTTCACTATGTTTGCAATGATGTTCTAAAAACCCAAGTAAGTCTAAAGATCTAAGAAGTCTAAACAATTCCAACGTCTTTTCGAGTGGTTTTTTCATTGCCTAACAAAATGAAAAAATTGTATTTCGAACTAGCTCAGCAGAACTATCGAGAAACATTTACTTACAGAAAGTTTCAAAGCAGTTCTCAATACTTCGACTGCGCTATTAGATTAGTATTCTTAAATTTAAAGGAAGTTTAATTTATTAAATTTCTG
>CAYGPQ010000150.1:0-6977 GCA_964351775.1 uncultured Kordia sp.
ATCTTTATATTCACTAAAACTCACTCGTAAAATGAAACTTAATGGATGGATATTTCTGTTGTGTCATTTGCAATGAAAAAGAAGAATCCGCTAAGAAAACCATTTTATTCTGTTTATCACGCGCTAAAAATTTCTGCTTTACACGTTTAAAATCTAAAAATTCAGGATCTTTTTGGTTGTCAACTTCCACCCAACACGCTTTGTGAACATTTAAGTTTTCATACGAACATTTAGCACCATATTCATGCTCCAATCGGTATTGAATTACTTCGTATTGAAGTGCTCCAACAGTTCCGATAATCTTTCTACCATTCAAATCTAAAGTAAACAATTGTGCAACTCCTTCATCCATCAACTGATTCACGCCTTTAGCTAACTGCTTGGATTTCATTGGATCAGCGTTGTTTATGTATCTAAAATGCTCTGGCGAAAAGCTTGGAACACCCTTATATTTCATTTTTTCTCCAGCAGTCAAGGTATCTCCAATTTTGAAATTTCCAGTATCATGAAGTCCTACAATATCACCTGGAAATGACTCCTCTACAATTTCTTTTTTCTCTGCAAAAAAGGCGTTTGGACTCGAAAATTTCAGATTCTTATCTAATCGTACATGTAAATACGGCGTATTTCGTTTAAAAACACCTGAAACAATTTTTATAAAAGCAAGTCTGTCTCTATGCTTCGGATCCATATTTGCGTGAATTTTAAAAACAAAACCAGAAAAATCCTCTTCATTGGGTTCTACCAAGCGCGTATCAGACATTTTTGGACGAGGAGTTGGAGCAATTTCAACAAAACAATCAAGCAATTCTCTCACGCCAAAATTATTCAAAGCTGAACCAAAAAACACCGGTTGTAAATCCCCTTTTAAATATTCATCTCGGTCAAAACTAGGGTATACTTCAGTCACTAATTCGAGCTCTTCACGTAAAGTTTCTGCGGCGTTTTCTCCAATATAATTTTCAAGTTCAGGATTGTTAACATCTTCAAAATGAATTGCTTTAGAAATGGTTTGTTTGTTATCTCCTGTAAATAAATTAATATTCTTTTCCCAAATATTATAAATACCTTTAAAATCATAACCCATACCAATTGGGAAACTCAAAGGTGTAACGCGCAAGCCTAATTTTTGCTCGACTTCATCCAACAAATCAAAAGCATCTTTTCCTTCCCTGTCTAATTTATTAATAAAAACGATAATAGGAATCTTGCGCATACGACAAACAGCAACTAATTTTTCTGTTTGCTCTTCCACACCTTTGGCAACATCAATCACCACAATAACACTATCTACAGCACTTAGCGTGCGAAATGTATCTTCAGCAAAATCCTTGTGTCCAGGCGTGTCTAAGATGTTGATTTTCTTGTTTTTATAGATAAAGGCCAATACAGAAGTTGCTACTGAAATTCCTCTTTGTCGTTCAATTTCCATAAAATCACTCGTAGCACCTTTCTTAATTTTATTATTCTTAACAGCGCCAGCTTCTTGAATGGCACCACCAAAAAGTAATAATTTTTCAGTAAGTGTTGTTTTTCCCGCATCAGGATGTGAAATAATACCAAAAGTTCTTCGCTTATTAATCTCTTTTTGTATGCTCATTTGAAATTGTTAAAATAGGTGTCAAAAATATCACTTTTAAATCAAATATTGTCATAAAGTTAATGACAACTTTACAGTATAAAATCGCAAAATTTTAACATAAATGGTGCGATTTTACTAAAAAAGCACAATCATCCATTTGAACGAAAAAAGTTAGCTTTTCATCGAAAAAACAAATCCTTTGCTAGTATATACAACGTATATGTACATATCAGTGATTACATTTGTTAAAATATGTTAAGAAAAAGTAAGTCATTTTCTTAGCATCCTAAAAAATACTTGAATGCACAACATTACTATTGATGTGCTGTTTAGAAGCAAATTCTCAAACAGTACCTTAGTTTTTATATTTATTCTTAAAAGAGTTTCCCTTATGTTTGCGTTGTGGCTTTCTATGCTGCACACGCAAATTTCTTATGCGCAAGAAAAAACAGTCTACGATGTGCAAAACCTAAAACTAGACGAAACTACTGCCGATGGAGTTATTTCCTTCCAAAAAATAGTACCTCATTTAATGGGGATTGCAACCCTAAGACGTCATGTGTATGAAAATCAAGAGCTGTATCCAATGGAGCAAAAAGCAATTGAAACAAGTAGAGACAAAAAACATGAAGCACACAAACGTTGGGAACGATACATGCGAAAGCTGCCAGTATACGTTTACATCGTAAAGGATATTCAAAATTATATTGAAGTAACAACGGAAATTAGTAATCGTTTTACCGTTTGTCAAAAATTTAATGACCAACTGAAGGTGAATATTGAAAACAAAAACGAATATCCGATCAGCGCAGAAATAGAATTCGAAGCTGGGAATTTGGTTAATTTTCCAAAATCAGATGAAGAAATAAAAATTTCATTCCATAAAGATCAAAAAATAACCTTCAATTACATCGGTAACGGGAGAGCAACCTTTAGTTTGCCTGCCCATTCCAAAGTATCTGCAACAATCCCAGTTGTATATACTTGTGATGGAAAAAAAGGTACAACAGCCAAAACTAAGAACAACCAAATCTTGATAAATCACAAGATTAATCTTGTTGGGTACATTTACAACAGTGAAAAAAAGGAGTTATACAGAATAACTTCTTTCCCTGTAACTACCTCAAGTATTAAACTTGCATATCTATAAAATAAAGTTTCATGACTATGAAAAACATTATATCAAAAATAGTAGGAACAGTAATAGTGTCATTATTATTTTTATTCAGCACTAATGCACAGAACATTTCTGGAGTAGTAAACTCATATACCACAGTTTCTGCTATAAGCGGAACAAGTGTTACCGTAGGAAGTAGTGCTGGGTTGGCAATTAATGATCCTGTAATGATTATCCAAATGACAGGTATCAGTGGAGGCGGAAATGCTGGTGGTGTTGATAATGGCGCGGGTAATTACCACTTGGCAAAAATCACCAACATTGCGGGCAATACACTTACCATTGATGCTTCCGTTACAAAAATATTTACACCTGCTACAGAAAGAGTTCAGTTAGTTCGAATCGCAAAATATACAAATGATGTAACTGTCGTAGGTACGGTATCAGCACAGCCATGGAATGGAACGACTGGAGGAGTTATTTTCATAGACGCATGTGATAACAATATCACCATGAATGCGAACATAAATGCTACTGGAGATGGTTTCTTTGGCAGAAACACAACGGGAAACTTTGTAGTTAATAACTGTGGGGAATCTGCGGCATTAGTAAATACACCTGATGAAAACTGGGGAACAGATCCCTTATATTTCGGTGGAGATTTTGGAAATGCAGCACCGTTATCTGGAGGAACAGGACGTGGAGGACACGGAGGCTGTGATGCTGGACAAGGATCACCAGATGGAGGAGCAGGAGTTGGAGGAAATGGAGCAAATTCTACAGACATTACACTTGGTTCAGGTGGTGGTGGTGGTGGTTACGGTGGTGGTGGAACCAGTGGAGGTGCTGGTACAACCATTTCAGGATCTGCGGCACCAGCAGTAGGAAGTGTTTTTGATACTGCGAGTAATTTACGATTATTTATGGGAGCTTCTGGAGGTTCTGAAGTTGAGTGGGCTCCAGCTACAGGTAATGGTGGAGGAATTATTATAGTGCTTGCAAATACGATAACTACCGATGGCTCTAATAGAAATATAATAAGTGATGGAGATGCCGGGCCAAATTCTGGAACATATAGCTTTGCTGGAGACGCATCTAATGTAACAGGTGGAGCTGGTGGAGCCGGATATATCGCTATACAAGCAACTACAATTAACGCACAAGTACGAGCATTTGCTCGTGGAGGAGCTGCAACAACACAACCAGGAGTAGCACCAGTTTTTATAGAATATGGTGGGCCAGGAGGTGGAGGATTTGTAATAAGTTCAACCGCAATCACAACAACTGCTGTAACTAGTGGTGCTATTCCAGTAGGAAACGGAGCGCGAGCAGGTGCTGCAGGTAGAGTAGTTACCGATGCAGGACTTAGTACAACTTTTGCAATTGATTGTCTGAACTGTAACATTACAGATGCAGGAAAAACAAATGAAACCTGTAATAATAATTTAACTCGTGTTCGTTCGGATGATTTTATAAGCTTTGACTTAAATCCAACAGGAACAGATTTGGGTACAACCTATACAGTATCTGTAGATAATGGAGGTGTCATATCGCCAACAACAGGAACGTATGGTGCTGCAACGAGTTTTAGCCTACAAGGCGGATCCACAAACAATACATTGTATACAATTACAATAACGGATAGCACTACCGGAACTTGCTCGGTAACCACAACGGTACAACAAGCAGAATGTACAATAGATTATTGTGATTTATCAATAGCAGGTAACGTAGATAGCGATTCCGATGGCGTAGCTGATTATTGTGATGAAGATGATGACAATGACGGAATTTTAGATACACAAGAATTGTGTGGCACAAATCCACTAACATTAAATCCTGATTCGGTTGTTGAAATTCAAATAGATGTAGATCAATTTTCAACGGAAGTAGGTTGGTCATTATCACGAGGAGTTACAACACTTTTCTCCGTACCACAAGGAACATATACTACAGGGAATGTTACAGAAACACAAACAGTAACGGTTACAGAAAATGGTAATTACACATTCATAATTACAGATAATTTTGGGGATGGTATACAAGGAAACTCATATCGAATCTTAGTAGATGGAGTTATAGTAATCAACCGTACTTTTGGTTCACCTACAGATACGACTACGTTCTCACAAACAGATAATTTCTTAATAAATACAATTGTAAGCAATCCTTTTAGTTGTTTGACAGATGATCCAAATGGTGATGCAGATGGCGATGGTATTATAAATTATAGTGATGCAGACTATTGTACATTAAATGGTAATGGAGTATGCGATACTTTAGATAATGATGGTGATGGACTCATCAACTCATTAGATAATGACACTGATGGAGATGGCTGTTTTGACACACTCGAAGCCGGACATGCCGATGGAGATGCTGACGGAATACTCGGAAGTGCTCCAATAACCGTAAACCCTACAAATGGTAGAGTTACAGGGCAAGGTGGATATACAGGAACAGATTTAGCAGTTACGAATTCAGGAAATACGGTAGCATGTGACGTATGTGAATTACTAAGTGTCTCTGTATCATCCATATTTTGTGATGACAATGGAACTCCACTTGACAATTCAGACGATACCTTTACATTTTACATCCTGCCTCGTGGAAATCTTTTAGCGGCAACATATAGTCTTTCAGGTGATATCACACAAGCAAATGTATCTTACGATGTTCCTGAACAATTTGGACCATTCGCAATTTCTTCAGGAGATGTAACATTTACCATTACAGATGATGCTGATGGAACATGTCAATTAGTAGACGTTACAGTAACGCCACCAGCAGCATGCTCAAGTTCATCAACTGTAGATACGGATAATGACACTGTTATAGATACCATAGATATTGACAACGATAATGATGGTATCATTGATGTTAATGAAAACCCATGTGTATCAAGACCAATAACTTCAGGTGCTTGGTCAGGAAGTAATCCTTATACCAATACAGCAGGACCAGTTGGAGTTTCCTTTGGAAGCACCATTCCAGCAGGCGGATTAATATCATACGTACCAAATGGTGCAATGACTACAAATTCTTTCTTTTCCGATGCAGCAGTTGAAGGCTCTAATTCTTTACAATTTCTCTTCTCATGGGATACAACTGCAGAATCATTAAATGCTGCCGCAGATGATAGAGTTGTAGGAACCATTACAATAACATACAGTCAACCTGTATACAACCCTATCATTCATATCGATAGACTTGGAGGAAACAGTCAAGTAACTTCAGGAAACTACATATCAAACTCGTCAATATGGACACTGCAAAATGCAGGTTTATCCATGGCGAAAATATCGGGAAATAACCAATTAATCGTAAACTCAAAACAATTCTATCGCGATACCAATCAAGACTTAGGATCTGGAACTCCAGCGGTACTTTCAGGAGATGCAGACTCATTAGGTTTCGGTACAGCGGCAGGAAGTATCCAAATATATGGTAGTGTTACAACACTAACGTTCCAAGTTACAGGAGAAGGCCTTGACGGAAATGGATCTGATGCCGTAGAAATGTCATTCGATGCCTGTCCATCACTAGATACTGACGGGGATGGTACTCCAGATTTCTTAGATACCGATAGTGATAATGATGGTTGTGCGGATGCTATTGAAGGAGCAGCAAATTTCACTGCTGTAGATTTAACTTCTAGTAATAACTTAGCAGATGATGATGAAGGTACAGTTGCAGCTAATGGAGTTCCTACCAATGCAGGTAGTCCGCAAGCAACAAATGCAAATGTTACAACAGCTACGCAAGCAGCAATCACAACAGATCCAGCAACAAGTCAAACAATACTTGAAGGAGGGAATGTTACATTTACAGCGGCGGCAAGTTCGCAATCAACAACAACATTTGCTTCTGGAACACCAAACTATACAATTCCTCCAGCAACAGATTCTTCAGCAAACATTGCTTACCAATGGCAAGAAAGTACTGATAATGGAACAACTTGGTCAAATATCACTGTTGCAGGAACCAATCCAACATATTCAGGATTCAACACAAATACATTAACGCTAACAAATGTACCAAGCTCTTACAACGGATACGATTATCAATTAATTGTTACACATAGTGAAAACTCATGTATCCTAATAGATTCGCAAGATGCAAATCTAGTTGTAAATCCATTGGTAACCATGAGTGTGGGTGATGTAACCATTGCAGAAGACGGCGGCTCAGCAAGTGTCCCAGTAAGTATCGACAATCCAAGTTCAGTAGACACGGTAGTAAGTATTACAACAGTTGACAACTCAGCGACGGATCCAA
>CAYGPQ010000151.1:0-6878 GCA_964351775.1 uncultured Kordia sp.
ATTTAGCATTTCATAGCACTTTTACATTTAATATTTATAATTTAAACTTTTACATTTTATTGATGCCCAATGTGACAACCACATCCTGGTCTTGAAAAACTGTTCGATTCTTCATGCCAAGGAAATGCCGCATTGTATTTGTTATTTTCCCAATAGAATTGAGAACGTTCTTTTTCTTCGTTTCCAACTTCATTCATCGTTTCTGTATCGTATAAACGACCATTAATCATGGTATGCGTGATACTTTCGGTATTTCTAATATTGTCTAAAGGATTTTTAGTTAGGATGATTAAATCTGCTAGTTTTCCAACTTTTAATGAACCAATATCGTTTCCAGCGCCAATGTATTCTGCCGGATTGATCGTTGCCGTTTTTAACGCTTCCATGGGCGACATTCCGCCTTGTTCCATCATCCAAAGTTCCCAATGAGCGCCGAGTCCTTGCAATTGTCCGTGCGCGCCTAAGTTTACTTTTACACCTTTGTCTGACAATGCTTTCACGGTTTCAGATGTTAAGATATGTCCATTTTTATATTCTTCATCAGGAATCATTGTACGATGTCTTGCGCGAGCATCAATAATTCCTCTTGGGGTATATTTTAATAGTTTTTCATTTTCCCAAACATTTGTTTTTTCATACCAGTAGTATTCACCATTGATACCGCCATAATTTACAATCAATGTTGGTGTATATCCTGTTTTACTATTTCCCCATAATTCCAACACATCTTTGTAGACTGGCGATACAGGAATGTTGTGTTCCACACCAGTATGTCCATCCATAATCATCGTCATGTTGTGATAAAAGGTAGATCCGCCTTCCGGAACCACAAAAATGCCTTCTTCACGTGCGGCTTGTAATATTTGTTGGCGCTGATCACGGCGTGGCTGATTGTAGCTTTTGACTGATAATGCGCCAAATGCTTTGGTACGTCTGATCGAGGATCGTGCATCTTCCAAGTTGTTGACAACGGCTTTGAAATCGCCATCAGCTCCATATAAGATAAATCCAGTAGAGTAGAGTCGTGGACCTACTAAGGTTCCATTTTTAACCAATTCAGATAAAGCAAAAACGGTTTCCGTATTCGCAGATGGATCGTGCGAAGTTGTCACTCCAAATGCTAAGTTCGCATAGAATTGCCAATGCTTTTGAGTCGTTAAACCATAACGGAAAGCGCCAATGTGTGCATGTGCATCTACCATTCCAGGCATGATGGTTTTTCCTGTCATGTCGTACGTTTTTGTTCCCGTTGGAACTTTTACATCAGCCGCATTTCCAATGGCTTCAATACGATTGTCTTTGATGAGAATCGTTCCTTTTTCAATGACTTCTTCATTTTCCATCGTGATGATTCTCGCATTTAAGAATGCAATGCGTCCATTGGGTTTGTCTGTTTTTAGTTTTAAATTGATCTTGATTCCTTCCGTAGTGAGTTCAGGAGTTTTTTCAGGTGAACCTTCTAAAAAGGTAAATCTATTTTTTATTTCATTTGAAAAGTATTCGTCTCCTAATGTCCACATCACTTTTTTGCTGTTTGACGACCAATGTAAGTTGACACCAGCATCTTTGGCAATTTGTGCCACAGGAAATGCTTTTGTTTTGTTGTCTAAATCTATCGTTTGACCTGTTGTGGTCATTGGTGCCACATACGCTTTGTGCAATTGTGAAAACGCAATCCATTTGTTGTCTGGACTTGGTACTAATCTGTTTGCATATTTTGACGTAAAGTGTGTGCGTTTGTCATTTCCTTGAAGATTTACACTATGCAACGATTTGATGAGATTTCCAAAATACGTTCCACCAGTTTGCATAAAGATGCGTGTTCCATCTGCTGAAAAGATTGGATATTCGCCTTGATCTGTCACGAATTTTGAATCGCTACCATTTGCTTTCATCGTATAGATTCCCGCATTTTTAGCAAAGGTAAATCCTTGATCGCTGTTTCCGCGTTCTTTTCGGTATACGATATGTTTGCCATCGGGAGAAAAAGAAGGCGTTCTATAACTTCCTTTGTCAGAAGTTAGTTGTGTAGAATTTCCACCATTTACTGAGATTTTTCGAACTGAACCTAAATTCAGATCATTCCAAGTCACATATACAATTTCTTTTCCGTCAGGCGAAAAACTAGGCTCTGACTCGAAATCTGTTCCATTGGTAATTCTTTTTGGGGTTCCATTCGGTAATTTTTTCTTCCATAAATAACCAACCGCATTGAATACCAACGTTTTCCCATCGGGAGCAGTGACGGCTTGCCGAATTACTTTTGCATCAAATGTATCTGGCGAAACAGGCGTATCAAACGAAACTGCTTCTGCAATTTTGATCGTTGCATCTACCTTGAAAGGAATGTTGGTTACTTTTAAGGAATTGATGTCAATTTTGTGAATTTTTCCACCAGCCCAAAACACAATTTCGTTGTTATTCGGCATCCAGCTAAAGTTTGGATAGACCCCAAATATTGCCCACGCTTCCTGCTGATCTTTGTCTAAAGCATCATATAAAGGCCATTCTTCGCCTGTTATTAGATCGTGTAGATATAAAACTGATTTTGTACGCACTCTTTTGATGAATGCTAGTTTTTTTCCATCTTTTGATATTTGAGGACGCGAAGCGCCACCAGGTCCGCCCGTAACTTGTGTTGTTTTTCCTGTTTCAAAATCATAGCGTTTGATGACATAGATTTGCTTGTTTGGATCTTTGTTGTATTGAAAAAATCCGCCAGCATACATATCTTCACTGTAATATAAGTAGCGTCCATCGGGAGAAACAGACGGTTCGTTGACGTCTTGTTGATCGTTTTTCTTTTTGGTTAATTGCAAACCAGATCCGCCAGTAATGTGATATTGCCAAATTTCTCCTGCGCCAAGTGATCTTCCTGATGTAAAGTGCTTTCGGGCAACAAACGAATTCCCATCGGGCATCCATGTTGAGTTATTTAATAATCGAAAACTTTCTTTCGTAATTTGTTTTGCATCTGATCCATCAGCATTCATTACCCAAATGTTATCGCCGCCGCCAGCATCACTTGTAAATAGAATTTTTGATCCATCGGGACTGAAATGCGGTTGTACTTCAAACGGAATTCCTGTGCGTAAAACCTTGGCATTTCCACCAGAAATTGGTACGCTGTATATATCACCTAACATGTCAAATACGATGGTTTTTCCGTCTGGACTTACATCCAAATTCATCCATGTACCTTCGGTTGTGGTAAATTTATGGTCTTTATAATTGAAGTCTCCTGTTGGATTGGAAACATCCCATTTTTCTGTATCAGTTTTGTCTTGAGCAACTAATATGCACGAAAAGAAAAGTCCTAATAGGACGGAAAGATTGGTTCTTAACATTTGGTTTTCAGATTTAATCTTCTAAAGTAGTTAATCTGATGTTAATATTTCTTAAAAGCGTGTTAAGGTGTTTCGGGAAAGTCTTAAAAATAAGGCATCTCTGACATATTGAAACAGATTCGTTTTGGATTGTGAAAAAAGCGCAAGTTTTTTGACTTGCGCTTTTTAAATATAGCTTGTATTTTATTTGGTATTATTTATGCAAGTGCAGGTACTTTTTCTTCAACTTTTGTAGTTGCAGAAAGTTCAAATTGATTGGAAGTATTATTTTCTCCACTTGCTTTTAACGCTTTTTCTCCTGCGAAGAATGTTTTATGGTCGTCACCAAGATCTGAACCTGCCATTCTTTGATGTTTTACACAAGAAACTCCTTTTCTAATTTCTTGTCTTTGAACACTTTTTACATACGCCAACATGCCTTCTTTGCCAAAGTATCCTTTTGTTAAATTGTTCATGTGAAGCGCTGTTGTATGGTATGTTGGCAAGGTAATTAGGTGATGAAAAATTCCAGCTTCTCTTGCGCTATCTAGTTGGAAAGTTTTAATTTTTTCATCTGCACGATGACATAATTCTGAACCATCATATTGTGCATCCATTAAATTGTTTCTATCATACGCAGTCATATTTTCTCCTTCGGCGAGCATTTCTTCATACACTTGATTTCGAAAGTTCAGTGTCCAGTTGAATGATGGAGAGTTATTATATACCAATTTTGCATTTGGAATCACCTCTTTAATTCTGTTGACCATGTGTGCAATTTGCTTCACGTTTGGAGTTGGTGTTTCAATCCATAAAAGGTCTGCGCCATTTTGAAGACTTGTAATACAATCTAATACCACTCTATCAATATTAGAACCTTCTTTAAATTTGTATAATCCATTTGCTAATCGAATAGGACGCACTAATTTTCCATTTCTTTTGAGTAATACATCGTCTTCTTTTGCATGATCAATAGCGATTTCTTCTGCTTCCACAAACGCTAAATATTGAGAGGCTAAATCTCCTGTTTCTTGACTTACGGGAAGCTTTTGAGTTAAACCAGCACCTTCAGAATCTGTTCTTGCAACAATAATTCCGTCGTCAATTCCTAATTCTAGAAAAGCATATCGTATCGCATTTAGCTTTGCAATAAAATCTTCATGCGGTACGGTAACTTTACCATCTTGATGTCCACATTGTTTTGCGTCTGATACTTGATTTTCTATTTGAATGGCACATGCACCCGCTTGAATCATTTGTTTGGCTAGTAAATACGTAGCTTCTTCGTTCCCAAAACCAGCATCAATATCAGCAATGATTGGAACTATATGTGTTTCAAAATTATCAATTTGATTTTGTACATCTTCTCCGTTTTCTAGTCTTTTAAATAAATCATTGAGTTCTATGGCATCTGCTTGACGCAAGAAGTCGTAAATTTCTTTTATGAGTGATGAAACGGCTGTTTTTTCGTGCATGGATTGATCGGGTAATGGACCAAATTCTGAGCGTAGTGCTGCAACCATCCATCCCGAAAGGTATAAGTATTTTTTGTCCGTAGTTTTGTGATGTTTTTTGACGGCGATCATTTTTTGTTGAGCCACAAAACCATGCCAGCAACCGAGCGATTGTGTATATTTTGATGAATCTGCATCGTATGCCGCCATATCTTTTCGCATCATATTTGCGGTATAGGCAGCAATATCTAACCCTGTTTTAAAGCGATTTTGAATAACCATTCTTGCAGCACTTTCAGATTGTATTGCATTCCAAGTTTCCCCGTATTTTTTTTTGAGGTTTTGTACAGTCTGTAATGCAGAACTATAGCTTGTTTGTGATAAAATTTTCATAATTTTGTGATACGTTATTTTTATTAATAATTAGATCCTGTTGATTGTTGCCGCAATCGCAGGATTGTTTTTTTTAAATGTATTTGTATGCTGGAAGCGTTAAGAATTCTTCAAATTTTTCCGATAGTACTAATTTGTCAAAAAGCTCCATTGCCAGCTTGAATTTGCTATTTTTTATATTTTCTTCTCCAATTTCTGTAATTATTTTTTCTATTTCATCATCAAATAGATCTATGTAAAGTTCCATGTCAAATTTTCTTCCATCTTCAAGAATCACTTCATTTTTTAGCCATTGCCATACTTGTGTTCTTGAAATTTCGGCAGTTGCTGCATCTTCCATTAAGTTGTAAAGTGCAACTGCGCCGTGACCTCGCAACCATGCTTCTGTATATAAAATTCCAACGTTGATATTTTTCCGAATTCCCGCTTCGGTAACGGTACCTTTTGGAAGCTCCACTAAATCGTTTTCTGTAATGTGAACATCGTCGCGAGTTATATGAAGTTGGTTCGGAGTTTGCATGTATTTATTAAATTCTGCCATCGCTATTGTAACTAATGCCGGATGCGCAACCCAGGTACCATCATGTCCATTTTTAACTTCACGCTCTTTGTCTTTTCTCACTTTTTCCAGTGCGGCTGCATTTTCTTTTTCCTTATTTTTTATTGGAATTTGAGCAGCCATTCCGCCAATAGCAAGAATTCCGCGTTTGTGGCAACGTTGAATCACCAATTTGGAATACGCATCCATGAATGGAGTTGTCATCGTAACTTGATCACGATTTGGCACTACAAAATTAGGGTGATTTCTAAATTTTTTGATGTATGAAAAAATGTAATCCCAACGTCCACAGTTTAAGCCTACAATGTGATCTTTTAATTCATAAATAATTTCGTCCAACTGAAAACTTGCCGTAATGGTTTCTACTAAAACTGTTGCTTTGAATGTTCCTTTAGGTATGTTTAGATAGTTTTGCGCAAATACAAAGACTTCATTCCACCAACGCGCTTCTGTATAGTGTTCTAACTTTGGCAAGTAAAAGTATGGAGCCGTATCATTTTTTAGTAAAATTTTTGTGTTATGGAATACATACAGTCCAAAATCAACCAAGCTTCCTGAAACTTCTTCGTTGTCAATTACTAAGTGCCTTTCATTTAGGTGTAAACCTCTTGGTCTTACTAAAAGTACCGCAGTTTCATTGTTTAATTTGTATGATTTTCCTCGTTTTACATCTTCTAAAGAAATGGTTTTTGTGTTAGCATCGCGTAAATTTTGCTGACCTTCCATAGCGTTTTGCCAAGTAGGAGCATTGCTGTCTTCTAAATCTGCCATGAAGGTTTTTGCTCCAGAATTTAGCGCGTTGATAATCATTTTTCTGTTTACAGGTCCTGTAATTTCTACGCGTCGGTCTTGAAGATCTTTTGGAATTTCTCCAGCGATCCAATCACTTTCTCTTATGGTTTTTGTTTCAACAGGAAATTCAGGAAACTTTCCAGTGTCAAAAACTTTTTGTTGTGCTTCACGATTTTTTAGTAAGCTTACTCGTTTGGCATTAAAGTTTTCATGCAGTGCTGTGATAAATTCTAAAGCTTCATCTGTTAAAATTTCAGGATAGTAATTTTTTACTTGTTTCCCGAACTGAATTTTTGATTGATTTAAAAGTGTGTGTGCCATGATTTTATTTTTTACATGACAATATTAAAACAA
>CAYGPQ010000152.1:0-6757 GCA_964351775.1 uncultured Kordia sp.
TGTACGTTCAGCGCGTCTTCTTTCACGTTTCTCTTTCCATTTTTTCTTTTGAAAGGCGAAGTAGTTGTTAGCACGTATTCTTGTTTCCTCCATTTTTTCTGTAACATGCCATGATCTTCCATAGCTCATTGATTCCGTATATATTCCACCAGCAACTACATTACATATTTCTAGATTTTCAGAAGCTTTCATTAAAACATTATAAACCTTTCTATTTTCATTGACTTTTACTTCTTGAGTTTCAAAACCCACATAGCTAAAAACCAATACATCATCTTTTTTAACTTTAATTGAATAGTTTCCATCAAAATCAGTTGTTTTTCCTATTTGAGTGCCTTTTATCAGCACAGTAGCGCCTGGCAATGATAATCCAAACTCATCCGTAACAATTCCAGTCGCTATAATAGAATCATTTTGAGCTACAAGTGCAGTTTTTCCAATTTTATGTAAAGAACCAATATTCAAAGATTTAAAATCTGTTTGTGTTGTTTTTGGAGTTTTGGATGCTTCTTTTTGTACTTCTTGTGAAAATAATGCCATCGGAAATAGGAGTGAAGCGACATACGATAACCAGTGATTCCGTTTTTTTCTGTTCACAATTAGTTTTCTATTCAATTGTGAAGCATGAAATCGCCCACAAATATTCGTATTTTTTTGAAAGTGCTTTACAATAGTCTCATCAGTCTCAGTTGTGAAATCGATCACTTCTTTGGTACATACGTTACAAAACTTTCCTTTTTGAGTTGGATTCATTTTGTTCCAATCTTCATGACACGGTTCGGGAATGCTTACTTTTAGTTCAGGATATTTCATAAGAATGGTTTTACTTTTTAGAATCTTCTTTTTTTGCTTTCCTTTCAGCTTTCCTTTTTTCACGCTCTGCACGTTTTCTTTCACGTTTTTCTTTTCGTGCTTTCTTTTTATCGACTTTAATATCATCTGCATTTACTGTAACTGCTAAACCTGCGACACCTGATAAGTTTCTATAAACGCCATATCCAGTTATAACAATTTCTTCTAATGAATCGTCAGGTTTTAGTTGAATTTTATAGGTATTCTCAGTTGTAACTACTTTTATTTCAAAAGTTTCATACCCTACATAACTTATCATTAATACATCGTTGCGTTTTACCTTTATATTGAAGTTTCCATCAAAATCTGCGAATACTTTTGTTTCTAATCCTTTAATTTGAATAGTTGCGCCCGGAAGTAACAATCCAGTATCATCTGTGACAATTCCAGTTACAACAATAGAATCATTTTGAGCTACAAGCGCAGTTTTTCCTTTTTTGTGTAAAGAACCAATATTCAAAGATTTAAAATCTTTATGATCGGTTTGTTCCGTTTTTGGAGTTTTGGATGCTTCTTTTTTTACTTCTTGCGAAAATATAGCCATCGGAAATAGGAGTGAAGCGACATACGATAACCAGTGATTCCGTTTTTTTCTGTTCACAATTAGTTTTCTATTCAATTGTGAAGCATGAAATCGCCCACAAATATTCGTATTTTTTTGAAAGTGCTTTACAATAGTCTCATCAGTCTCAGTTGTGAAATCGATCACTTCTTTGGTACATACGTTACAAAACTTTCCTTTTTGAGTTGGATTCATTTTGTTCCAATCTTCATGACACGGTTCGGGAACGCTTACTTTTATTTTAGGATATTTCATGGCTTCGTCTTTTAGTAGATTTCAAATAAAAGACAAAATCCATCTTGAAGAAACCAGCAATGAGTAAACAGGCGTTTTTAATGAGTAAACTCGCTAAAGCATAAAAAATTCCTCTACTCTTTTTTGAAGGAAACGAGTTTGAAAACGAATTAAATAAAGCAAAATCTTTTCTGTATCTTACCTAACTATTTAAAACGTATTTTTTAAATTCTTGCTATGATGAAAAAATTACAATTCTTGCTGCTATTTTTAATAGCAGTTGTTGGATATTCACAAACTTCAACGTCCAATGATTCAACTCAACTCTACAAAGATGCGCCAAGGTGGGCAAAACTGATGTATGGTGAAAATCCAAATGTCAATACAATTGATGATTTATATGCTACATATTTTAAAACACATTCGTTTGAAAAATCATATCATACACAATATTACAAAAGATGGCGACGCGCGATCAATCCGTTTTTAAATGGTGAAGGATATTACGATCAATCAAAAAAAATACAACTAAGAGCCGCAATTTCACGATTGCAAGCTGCACAAAATAACAATCAAGAAATGGGGAATTGGTCTTCAATTGGACCATTTGAAAGCTACAGAGAAGGCGGAACCGTACTAAGTGGCGCGCAAACAAATGTATATAGCATCAGTAAATGTTTAGCAGTTCCTGCGGTGTTATATTGCGGAACCGAATCAGGCGAAGTATACAAAACCAGTAATGGTGGCGATACTTGGACAAACGCATCTAAAACATTAGTCACAACGTTAGCACCACAAGCGGTCATCGCAAATGCAGGAATCAGCGCCATTGCTGTACATCCGACAGATCCAAATATCGTATACGCAGGTTCGGGAAGTGAAGTCTTCAAAACTACTGATGGCGGAACTTCATGGGCAACCGTTTTTGACAGTAACATACCACTTTTCGGATATATTGAAAATCCAGCGGAGATCAATATCAATCTAAACAATCCAGAAATTATTTTACTCGCTGGAAAAGCAGGAATTCATAGAACTACAAATGGTGGAACTTCTTGGGCACAAGTATTGACAAATGAAAGTTTTGACATCAAAGCGCAACCTGGAAATTCAGATGTAGTATATACAGTAAGACGCAATACCGTAACAAATACGCATCAATTTTTAAAATCTACTAATGGCGGAATCTCTTGGATTCCACAAACAATTGGTTGGTACAACTCAATAGATGCAAACAGAAGTGTTGTTGGTGCAAGAATAGCAGTTAGTGATGCTAATCCTTTAAAAGTATATGCTTTTTTAATTGGCGATTCTAAAGCAGGCGATAACGGATTTATAGGCGTGTATAGAAGTGACGATGCAGGAGTTACATGGACAAATACCATGGGATATGATGGCGCGCCCTATAATGCAACTCATCCAAATTTATTAAATTCTGATACTTCTGTCACAGGTTTCAATCAAGGATTTTACAATTGTGCCATTATGGGTTCAAATTCCAATGCTGATGAAATTTTGGTTGGCGGAATTGGAATGTGGAAATCTACCGATGGCGGACAAACATTTACCTGTATTTACAACTACGGTTGTGGCTCGTATGAACCTATGCACGTAGATATGCAAGATTTCAGAGCCTACGGAAACGAATATTGGGCAACGACCGATGGCGGGATATTCAAATCGAATGATTTATTTAGTTCACAACCCGAATTTAAAATGAATGGCGTGCACGGAACTGATTTTTGGGGATTTGGCTCTGGCTGGAATCAAGATTTATTAGTCGGCGGAACTTTTCACAATGGCGTTGATGTCTACGCAGAAGGTTTTCCTTTTGGGACTTTCTTAGATTTAGGCGGTGGAGAACCAGCTTCTGGGTATGTAAATCCAGGATCATCACGAATTTATTCAACAAACATTGGAAGTAAAATCATTCCAACTACACTCAGCGGCGCAGTTTTAAATGCTTCTATGGGATTAGCACCTACCGAAGCACCATGGTTCGCGCAATCGTCCGAAATGGAATTTCACCCAAGTTGTTACAATCATGTATATCTTGGAAACTCAAATCAATTGTACAAAAGTGTGGATGGTGGCGCAAATTATGAATCCATCTATACTGCTCCAGTAAATAGTCAGGTGTTAGGAATTGAAATCTCTCGAAGAAATACAGACACGATGTATATTGTAGTTCGACCAAATTCGGGAACTCCTTATCTAGTAAAAACTACTGACAATTGGGCAACGAATACAACCATTACGCTTCCAAATGTAAGCACAACACTTGCTTTGATCAGTTTGGATCCAGAAAATGATCAAACGATATGGTTAGCGTTTCCACGAGGAAACAACGGAAATAAAACATTTAAAAGTAACTATGGTGGCGTGTCTTGGATTAATGAAACCTCTAGTGAATTAGATGGACAAAACATTCAAGTATTGACCACAATTGGAGGAACAAACGGCGGTGTTTATGTTGGAACAAGCATGACAGTTTATTATAAAAATAACACAATGTCAGCGTGGGCGATAGACAATAGCAATTTGCCACTTACGGTTGGTGCGAATGATTTACGACCATTTTACAGAGATGGAAAAATACGTTTGGCGAGTTATGGAAAAGGCATTTGGGAAAGCAATTTATACGAAACACCAACGCGTCCGGTGGCTAAAATTATGGTAGATAAATTGACAGCAACTTGTGCTGGAGATATTTTCTATTTTGATGATTATTCTATGTTAAATCATACAGGTGCAGCCTGGGCTTGGACGTTTGAAAATGCAAACATCGCGACATCTTCCATGCGGAATCCGCAAGTGAGTTTTAATTCGACAGGAATTCATTTGGTAACTTTAACCGTAACCAATGCAGATGGAATATCAGATAGCGATTCCATGACCATAACTGTTGAAGGACTCAGTAATACTGCTTTAGATGAAGATTTTGAAGTAGCATTTATACCCGATGGTTGGTCGAGAGAATCGAGTGGAAATCTTACATGGACGTATCAAAATACCGTAGGAGGCTTTGGACAAAGTACCAACTCTATGTTTGTGAATAATTTTATCATTTCGCAAGTAGGAGAATATTGTGATATTATTGCGCCACTAAACATGACAAATACCAATGCTGGCAATGCGGTTTTGACTTTTGATGTAGCGTATGCGTTATATGCACCGAACTATGCAGATGCACTAGAAGTACTAATTTCTGCTGATTGTGGCTTGACATGGACTTCGGTGTACAATAAAGTGGGAAGTGTTTTAGCAACCGCGCCAAATACAACGGCTCAATTTGTGCCAACAGCAACACAATGGCGACAAGAAACGATTGATCTTTCAGCCTATATCGGAAATGAAAATGTGCAAGTAAAATTTAGAAACATCAATGCGTACGGACAAGCGTTGTATGTGGATAATATTAATTTGGGAAGTACACTTGGTGTTGAAGAAGTTACGTCAAACGTGCTCACTTTTTATCCAAATCCTGTAAAAAGTAATGGAAATGTATTTGTGAGAAGTACTAAAAATGGTGACATCAAACTTTCTTTGTATAATCTTCAAGGGAAACATGTTGGAACTATTTTCACACAAACCAACACAGCGATTTCAATAGATCAATGGAATTTAAGTACTGGTGCGTATTTATACACTATTAAATCGGAGAATAGAATTAAGAAAGGGAAATTGATGATTTACTAGTTAGTTTTTAGTCTCAGTTTACAGTTATCAGTTTTTACTTCAAAATTGGATATTTTGTATTCGATATTTAAAAAGTTTACAGTTGACGGTTTTCAGTAGTTTGTTTGTTTTCTGAATTTGAAGTTTATGTAAAATTGAATAAGATTTACAGTATAAAAAAAATAATTTCACTAATAAACTAATAAACTAACAACTCACAAAAACTACTTCTCCATAATCTCAACTTCAAAAAGCTTGTCCCAATATTTTCCTGTAACGAAATACGTGTTGGTTTTTGAATTATAAGCAATTCCGTTAAAAACGTCAATGGCGGTATGGTTTGTAACTTTTTCTTTCAAACCTCTAAAATCAATAATACCTTCTAGTGCGCCATTTTTTGGATTGATAATCATCATGCTTGGCTTTTGGTAGCTATTGGCAAAAATCTTTCCGTCAATATATTCCAATTCGTTGGCCTTGGTATATGTTCGTTTATTGTCACAAATTTGAATTGCGTATTGTTCTTTCAAGGTGGAAGGATCTAAAATCCAAATTTTCTCAGTGCCATCACTCTTAAACAACTTTTCGCCGTCATTACACAATCCCCAGCCTTCTCTGCTATTTTGATATGTAAACGTGTCCAAACGCTCTAAATTATTAGGATTAAAGATAAATCCCGTATTTGATTGCCAAGTAAGCATGTACAATTTATCGTTCAATACCGTAATTCCTTCTCCGAAATATCGGTTATCCAAATCTATTTTTTGAAACACTTTTCCAGTCTTATAATCTACCTTGCGTAAAGAAGATTGCCCACGTTGTCCTGTACTTTCAAATAAGGTATCTCTATAAAATTCCAACCCTTGCGTATAGGCTTTTATATCGTGGGGAAACGTATTCACAATTTTATAGGTATACACTTTAGGAGCTGTATTTGATAAAATGGTCAATTGATCACGTACGGTTTTCGTTTCTCCATCATTATAGGTAATGAGTGCAGTTAAAAAATGCGTCCCTAAAAGTGTCTGTTCAGGAATTGTAGTTGCTAATACCAATGGATTTGTACTCGTATTGGTCAATTCTTGATCGTTAATTGCATACACAATACTCGCGATCGTTAGGTTTTCTTTATTAGAAATATTCGCTTTTAGCACTGTATTTAATGGAAACTTATCTGATTCGCCTTCAATTTTAAGTGAAAACGGAGGTGTAGTTGATTTTTTTTCATCACCACAAGCAAAAATCAGTAGGCTTAAAAATGTGATTATGAATATATTATATAATTTCATTGGAATACTTTATTTCTGGCAAGTTAATTCATTAAAATCAGTTTAAAAAATCATTGTTAAAATGTAAAAACATATTATATTTGCACCGGCAAGTCCTACACAACCAGCTCCTGTTGAATCCTCCAGGGCGGGAACGCAGCAA
>CAYGPQ010000153.1:0-6658 GCA_964351775.1 uncultured Kordia sp.
GGTCGTAAATAAACGATTCCAACGTATTTTGTTGAAGATACCTTTTGCATTTGTGTCCCAACTAAACCATACAAATACTGGTTTTCCTAAAACATGGTCAAACGGAACAAATCCCCAACTTCTGGAATCTTGTGAGTTTCCTCGGTTGTCTCCCATCATCCAATAATAATCTTGATTGAATGTATAAGAAGTAATTACTTTACCATCAATCATGATTTGATCACCTGTTACTGTCAAATTTTGACCTTCATATTCTGAAATTGCACGTTTGTATAAGGGCAAATTTTCTTTTGTCAATTCCACAGTCATTCCTTTAGCTGGAATGGTGATGGGTCCAAAATGGCTATTGTTCCAATCATAATTATTCGAATGCGGGAAAACAGTATTTTCTCTTTCCCCTTTTGACTTGATGATTCTTTCTATGCGCCTGACATTCGGGTTATTTTTTAATTCTTCAGCTGTTGCTTCTGTAATGGCTGAGAAACGATATTCATTTTGACTAACTGGTCCAAAAGGATCTGTAATGTCATAACGATCATGCATGTATTGTTCACTAAAACCTCCTCCTTTGGTTATAACAGAATAATTGAACTGTAATTTTGCACGATCGGGTAACTCGTTTTGTTTTCCATCAATAAAGACATATCCATCACGAACTTCTAATTTGTCTCCCGGCAAACCAACACAACGCTTTACATAGTTGGATCGTTTGTCTAATGGTTTGTGAATAACCTTACTATTAGGATCAGTAATCACCGTTAACGTATCTGCTGGCCAATTGAATACGACAATATCATTACGTTCAATACTTTCAAATCCTGGGAATCTAAAATAAGGCAATTGTGGCTCTTTTAGGTATGATTTCATTCCAGTAAACGGAATGGCATCATGTACCATTGGCAACGCAACGGAAGTCATGGGTGTTCTGGCGCCGTAATGTATTTTACTTACAAATAAGAAATCGCCCACTAATAATGTTTTTTCTAGCGATGAAGATGGAATTACAAACGGTTGCATCACATACGTATGTACCAATGTTGCTGCCACCACTGCAAACAATATAGAAGCAATCCACTCGCCTGCTGACGTTCTTGGTTTTAGGCTTCTTTCATGTACATATTCCACCTCTAACATATAGTTTACATAGTAAATGTAAAATCCTAAGGTTACGACTACTAGAATTGTTTCCATACGTTCGGTACGTCCAAAACTACGAATGGTTTCTACCCAAAGTACTGGAAATACAATCAATTGAATGATTGGTATGAATAAGAGAATCACCCAATACCATTCTTTTGGTCGATTGATAATTTTCATCAACACAAAAGCATTATAGATAGGAACCGCAGCTTCCCACGCTTTTCTTCCTGCTTTTATATAGAGTTTCCAAGTTCCTAAAAAGTGAATGAGTTGCACTGCTAAGAAAAATAGTATAAATGCCTGTGTAAATGTCATTAGTTGTTATTTTATGATTCTGTAAATATATGCTGAATCCTGTTGGTTTTTTACAAATATATAGGTTGAAATAATATATATTTTTTATTTATTATATGTTTAACACGTCTTTCATGGTGTATACGCCTACCTTATTTTGAATCCATTCAGCAGCCACTACCGCGCCCAAAGCAAAGCCTTGACGATTGTGTGCTTCGTGTTTTATAGCGATCGTATCAATGGAAGATGTATAGGTAATTTCATGCGTTCCGGGAACTTCAGGAATGCGTTTGGCAACAATAGGAATTTCGTCAGCGCTTGCTGCTTTATCTAGTTTCCAATTGGTATAATTCGTATGCTGCATAATGCCTTCTGCCAGTGTAATGGCTGTTCCGCTTGGCGCATCCAATTTTTTGGTATGATGAATTTCTTCGATACGAACATTGTAATCTTCTAATTGAGACATCATTTTAGCCAAATACGCATTCATCTCAAAGAAAATATTCACGCCTAAGCTAAAGTTGGAAGCATACAAAAACGTCCCTTTTTTAGCTTCACACAATGTGATAACTTCATCATACTTGTCCAACCAACCTGTCGTTCCAGAAATAACCGGAATTTGCTGTTTGATGCAATGTGTAATGTTTTGAAAAGCTGCGGATGGAATACTGAAATCTATTGCAACATCCGTATTGGTAAAATCGTATGATGCAATATCAGTTGAAATTTTATGAATAATTACATGTCCTCTTTGGAGTGCTATTTTTTCAATTTCTTTCCCCATTCTCCCATATCCAAGCAATGCAATATTCATAAGTAATTGTTTTTGAATGTATGGTAGCGAAGTTAAAATTTAAAATTGAGTGTTAACCCAAGATTCCGATTGAAATCAATTTCATTCTGATCTATATGCGGACGTAATGAAAGATCGTCACTTACGTTAAATTGCAATAAATGTGCATCAACATTGGCATCCACAATGTTCAATACATACGCAACTACCGTTAATAATAATGACAAATCACGATTTCGTTGGTAAAATTCTTGTGCATCAATTAACGCATTCGTATCGGTTACAATCGAGCTAAATTCGTCTTTGAATCCAGCCAAACGCTGTTTGTAAGCACGTCTGTATCGATTGTATTTATTGTTATTGTCTATATAAAAGTAAATTCCTGTTCCTAATGCGGCGTACACAATCGGAATTTTCCAATATTTTTTGTTGTATGCTTGTCCCAATCCCGGTAAAATTGCCGAATAAAAAGCTGCTTTTGATGGCGATAGCGGATCAATTACTTTCTTTTCATCTACAACGGTAGCATTTTCGATCTTTAATTGTGATGTTTCTTCCGTTTTTTCTTTTACATCTTTCTTTTCCGTATCATCTTGTGACCAAGATAATTGGCAAGTAAAACACATAAAACAAAGTGCTAAAATGATTCTATTTCCCACTCTTTAATAATTTTTTAATTCGTGCAAAGTCTTCTTCTGAATGAAACGGAATAGTAATTTTCCCCTTTCCATTGCTTCCAACTTTAATGACAACTTTATGACCAAAATATTCGGAAAAATCACGTGCTCCTTTTTTAATGTACTTTGGAAATTCGTCTTTTTCTGTATTTGGTGCTTCTATGATATGATCTTTTTTATAATTCTTCACCAATTCTTCTGTTTCACGAACAGATAATGCTTTGGTTAAAATCATTTTGTAGATCTCCAATTGATCGTTTGTCTTTTCTATATTGACCAATGTTCGTCCGTGTCCCATACTAAGAAAACCATCGCGCATACCTGTTTGGATGATGGGATCTAATTTTAATAAACGTAAATAATTGGCAATCGTCGATCGTTTTTTTCCGACACGTTGACTCATTTGCTCTTGTGTCAAACTAATTTCGTCAATCAATCGTTGATAGGATAAGGCAATCTCAATCGGATCTAAGTCCGCACGTTGAATATTTTCTACCAACGCCATTTCCAAAGATTCTTGATCGTTTGCAATACGCACATACGAAGGAATGGTTTCGAGTCCTATTAACTTAGAAGCTCTGTACCGACGTTCACCCGAAACTAATTGATATTTTTCAAAACCTAACTTTCGTACGGTAATTGGCTGAATAACACCTAATTCCTGAATGGAAGACGCTAATTCGCGCAACGTTTCTTCATTAAAATTGGTTCGCGGTTGAAACGGGTTTACTTCAATTGTATCAATTGCAAGTTCTACGATATTTCCAACGACTTTATCAGCATTCTTGTCTGAAACAGACGTAATATCATTTTCAGGATCTTTTAATAATGCGGATAATCCTCTACCTAGTGCTTGTTTTTTTGTTGCCTTCGCCATACATCTTATTTGCCACTGTTCTTCTTAATCACTTCGTGTGCTAAGCTTAAATAATTGCTTGCTCCTTTGCTTGCAGCGTCGTACTTAATAATACTTTCGCCGTAACTTGGTGCTTCGCTCAATCGTACATTTCGTTGAATAATGGTTGCAAAAACCATATCATTGAAATGTTTTTGTACTTCTTCTACCACTTGGTTAGATAAACGCAAACGAGAATCATACATGGTTAATAGTAATCCTTCAATATCTAAATCAGGATTGTGTATTTTTTGAACACTTTTAATGGTGTTTAATAATTTTCCTAAACCTTCCAATGCAAAATACTCACACTGAATCGGAATCATGACAGAATCCGCAGCGGTTAACGCATTTAAAGTTAACAATCCTAACGATGGTGCACAATCAATTAATATATAATCGTATTGATCTTTGATAGGTTCTAGTGCTTTTTTCAGCATATATTCACGCTGATCTTTATCTACCAATTCTATTTCAATAGCAACCAAATCAATATGTGCTGGAATAATTTTCAAATTTGGTGAGCTCGTTTCGATCACAACTTCTGCAGCACTTGCGGTATGTTCTAATACTTGATACGTACCTTTTTCAACATTTTCCACGTCAATTCCTAATCCGGAAGTTGCATTTGCTTGTGGATCAGCATCGATCAATAGCACTTTCTTTTCAAGCACACCTAAAGATGCCGCTAAGTTTACAGAGGTTGTTGTTTTTCCGACACCACCTTTTTGGTTTGCGATAGCAATTATTTTGCCCATGTTTTGTTTGAGGATTTTAAGCGATAAAAATACAATTATTATTGAGTTAATGAAATGAAAATTATGAACATCTATGATAATGTTTCGTTAAATATAAAAATCTTCAAATCAACTCCCAACCAATCAAACACTAGAAAAACTAAGGAATCAGCCTTTTAAAGTCTGTATTGGACACGTTAAAAAATCATAAATACTAAACTTTGCATGTAAAAAAGATTATTTTTGATCGAAAATTTAATGGTTGTGTCTGCATAAAATATTGCAGGTTGTACAACTGTCAATAGTAGCTAATACTTTTATGAAGAAACTATTCATTTTACTTTTTTTAGTGCAAATTTCGTTTGCTCAAACGCAAAATCCTGTGAATAAAAAAACAGTGATCAAGATTGTGTATGGAGGAAATTTGAACGTGAACGAGAACAAATATCCTGGTGCAAAAATATTTTCCAAAACCGAAACAGGACAAGTTCGCTTTGAACACGAAGGAATGGATTTATGGTGTGATAGAGCGGTATTATTTCAAGATCGAAATTGGGTAAAAGCCTACGGAAATGTCTTCATTCAGCAAGGTGATTCTGTGGAAATGTCAAGCGAATATATTGAATATGATGGTGATACAAAATTAGCCGTTTCCAAACGAAATGTACGTTTACAAAACACCGAAATGACGCTAACTACGGACACGTTGTATTTTGACAGAAACGCGCAAGAAGCATATTTTAACACCAAAGGAATTGTGAAAGATAGTGCAACTACATTGACGAGTATTGAAGGTCGCTATTTTATGCAAAAAAATAAATATCAGTTTCTAAAAGAAGTAAATATTACCAACCCTGAATATACGGTCAACTCTGCCCAATTGGATTATTATACAGATTCTAAACATGCGTACATGTATGGCCCATCAACCATAAAAGGAGAAGAATACACCATTTATTGTGAACGTGGATTTTACAATACAGTTTCAGAAAAAGGGTATTTTATAAAAAAATCACGGATTGATTACGATAACCGAATCATTAATGGAGATAGTTTATATTTTGAAAAAAGCACTGAATTTGCCTCTGCGACGAACAATATAAAAATTACAGACACCATTAATAAAATGATCTTAAAAGGTCATTATGGCGAAGTGTACAAAGCAAAAGATTCTGCTTTTATTACCAAACGCGCCGTTGCGATTAGTTTGGTAGAAACAGATTCTATGTACATTCATGGAGATCGATTATTAGTCACAGGACCGGCAGAAAACAGGGTCATTCGCGCCTATAAAAATGTGAAATTTTTCAAAACGGACATGAGTGGAAAGTGCGATTCTTTATTCGCCGATAACAAATCAGGTGTTACACAACTATTACGTCGTCCAATTCTATGGAATGGCGAAAGTCAAATGACAGGCGATACTATTTTCTTGATTTCGAACGTAAAAACAGAAAAATTAGATTCACTCAAAGTAATTAACAATGCTTTTATTGTCAGTAAAGATACGCTTGGCGAAGGGTACAATCAGGTAAAAGGACAAAACTTGTATGGTAAATTTGAAGAAAACAAACTCCGTGAAGTAGATGTAGTCAAAAACACCGAAGTTGTCTATTATATGTATAATGACAAAAATGAATTTATCGGAATTGACAAAACGATTTGCAGCGCAATCAATTTAACGTTAAACAATAATCAAATAGAAGACATTACCTTTTTTACACGACCAGATGGTGTGATTTATCCTGACAAAGATTTACCTAAAAATGCCCGAAAACTTCGTGGTTTTATTTGGCGTGGCGACGAACGCATGTTTTCCAAAGATGATATTTTTGATGAAGACGATAATAACTTAGTCTTACCAGTCATTAAAGGTCTTGACAGCGCGATGGATCCGCAAGAAGAAGATGAAAAAGATTCGAATAAAGAAATCTTCAAATCAACCATAAACACCGTTCCTCCTGAAAAAAAGGATAAAGTTGCCGAAAAGAAGGAATTTGTTGCGCAAAAAAAAGCTGAAGCGAAAGGTAAATTGAAAGAACAGTAACCAATTTGAGTTGTACACCTCGACTTCGCTCAGCGTGAAAGTTTTGAGTTTTGAGTTAAAAAAAGATTTTTACTA
>CAYGPQ010000154.1:0-6273 GCA_964351775.1 uncultured Kordia sp.
TTAGTAAATTATTAGTAAGGCTTGTTATTATGTACTTATATTTGTGCTTATTCTATAAAAAACGTATAAAAACTCACAAGTTGAATACCAGAAATAAGCTTAAGATTTTAAACGACCCAATTTACGGATTTATTACGATTCCCAATCCGCTCATTTTTGATTTAATAGAACATAAATATTTTCAGCGCTTACGCAGAATTTCACAAATGGGCATGTCATATTTGGTGTATCCGGGTGCGCATCACACCCGATTTCATCATGCGTTGGGCTGTATGCACTTAATGCAAAAAGCAATTCAAGTGCTTTGTTTTAAAGGTGTTGAGATTTCGGAAGATGAAAAACAAGCCTTATTAATTGCCATTTTATTGCACGATATTGGTCATGGGCCATTTTCACATGCCATGGAACATAGCATTGTAAATAGTGTGCATCATGAAGAGATTTCCATCCTTTTAATGGAACAATTAAATACAGAATTTAACGGAAGTTTAACGCTTGCCATCGAAATATTCAAAGGAAATTATCCACGAAAGTTCATGTATCAGTTAATCTCCGGTCAAATTGACATGGATAGAGCCGATTATTTAAAACGAGATAGTTTTTACACTGGAGTTGCCGAAGGAAACATCAATTCGGAACGTATCATTACGATGTTAAGTGTGGTGAATGATGAATTGGTCATTGAAGAAAAAGGCATTTATTCGGTGGAAAAATTTCTTGTTGCCAGACGTTTAATGTATTGGCAAGTATACTTACACAAAACGAGTCTGGCGGCAGAACAATTGCTGATTCGTGTGCTTCAAAGAGCGAAAGAATTAACGCTTCAAGGTACGCAATTACGAGCAAGTGCTGCCTTATCTTTTTTCATTCAAAATGAAATCTCAATTGAAGATTTTAATGACGAAGTATTGGATCGATTTGCCAAATTGGACGATTACGATATCATTTCAGCCATGAAAGAATGGATGAACGAAGACGATTTTGTTTTATCAAACCTTTGTAAAATGATTATCAATCGTGATTTATTAAAAGTTAAAATCAAAAACAAAAAGGTTTCCACCAGTAAGCTTCAAATTGAAACACAAAACTTAATGGAAAAATACAGCATAACAAAGGCGGAAGCTGCGTACTTTGTGTTTTCTGGAGAAGTTTCAAATCAGGCTTACAAAACCACAAGTCAGCATATAAACATCTTAATGAAGTCAGGAAAAATTCAAGATGTTGCCAAAGCTTCGGACTTACTCAACCTAGAAGCATTATCAAAACCGGTAACAAAATATTATATATGTTACCCAAAAGACAAACTTTAGGAGTTTTTTTATACTTTTGCCAGAATGAAGTTTACAGCGACACAAATAGCGGGTATTTTAGAAGGAGATATCGTAGGTGATCCAAACACTGAAGTATCCAAGCTTTCTAAAATAGAAGAAGGTACAGAAGGTTCTTTAACTTTCTTAGCAAATCCTAAATATACACAGTACATATATAGTACGCGTGCATCCATAACCATTGTAAATAAAGACTTTGAAGCTGAAGAAGGTTTATTAACCACATTAATCAAAGTTGAGGATGCGTATAAATCATTCTCAAAGCTTTTAGAATATTACAATAAAGTAAAGTTAAATAAAGTCGGAATTGAACAACCAGCTTTTATTTCTGAATCAGCTTCCTATGGTGAAGAACTCTATTTTGGCGCGTTCTCATACATGGGCGACAATGTAAAAATTGGAAACTACGTAAAAGTATATCCAAATGCGTACATTGGCGATAATGTAACTATTGGAAACAATGTCGTTATTTTCGCTGGCGCTAAAATTTACTCTGAGTCAGTCATTGGCGATAACTGTGTCATCCACAGTGGCGTTATTGTGGGTGCTGACGGATTTGGCTTTACGCCGAATGCAAAAGGAGAATATCACAAAGTTCCGCAAACCGGAAATGTAATCATAGAAAATAATGTTGACATTGGAGCTGGAACAACTATTGACCGAGCTACTTTAGGATCAACAGTAATCAGAAAAGGAGTAAAGCTTGACAATCAAATTCAAATTGCACACAATGTAGAAATTGGTGAAAATACTGTTATTGCAGCGCAAACTGGAATTGCAGGTTCTACCAAAATTGGAAAAAACTGTATGATTGGCGGGCAAGTTGGAATTGTAGGACACATCACCATTGGTGATAATGTCAAAATTCAAGCGCAATCAGGAATTGGAAGAAACATAAAAGATGGAGAAACATTACAAGGTTCACCAGCTTTAAACTATGGAGATTACAACAAATCGTATGTATACTTCAAAAACCTTCCTAAAATTGTAAAAACAATCAATCAAATCGAAAAAAAAATAAACAACAATGAGTGAAATTATTGTTAAACAAAAAACCATCGCCAAAGAAGTATCGCTAACAGGCGTTGGATTGCACACTGGAAAAGATGTATTACTAACCTTCAAACCTGCACCAGAAAATCATGGATATGCTTTTATGCGTGTTGATTTAGAAGGAAATCCAATCATTGAAGCAGACGCAAACTATGTAGTAAACACACAACGCGGAACTGTTTTAGAAAAAAGAGGTGTCAAAATTCAAACTTGCGAGCACGTATTAGCTGCATTAGTTGGTTTAGAAATCGATAATGTTCTCATAGAATTAAACGGATCTGAGCCGCCAATTATGGATGGATCTGCAAAATTTTTCCTAGAAGCTTTAGAAAAAGCAGGAATTGTTGTCCAAGATGCACCAAGAGATGAATACATTGTAAAAGATGTCATTTCATATATTGATGATGAAACGGGAAGTGAAATTACGGTGATTCCTTCAGAGGAATACCAAGTAACCACCATGGTTGACTTTGGCACGAAAGTATTAGGAACGCAAAATGCAACCTTAAAACATATTTCAGACTTCAAAAAAGACATTGCTAGTGCCAGAACATTTAGTTTCTTGCATGAACTAGAAATGTTATTGGAGCACGGACTCATCAAAGGAGGCGATTTAAACAATGCCATTGTATATGTAGATAAAGAATTATCTCCAGAAACGATGGACAAACTAAGAGTTGCGTTTGGAAAAGATAATATTGCAGTAAAGCCAAATGGAATTTTAGACAACCTCACATTACATCATCCAAACGAAGCAGCACGACACAAATTATTAGATGTCATTGGTGATTTAGCATTGATCGGAACTCGCATTCGCGGGAAAGTAATCGCAAACAAACCAGGACACTTTGTAAATACACAATTTGCAAAGAAACTGTCGAAAATTATAAAAATAGAAAAGCGTAACAACGTGCCAACGTACGATTTGCACAAAACTCCATTAATGGATATCAATCAAATCATGACGATGTTGCCGCACAGACCGCCATTTTTACTCGTAGATAAAATTTTGGAATTGTCTGATAGTCATGTGGTTGGTGTGAAAAACGTAACGATGAATGAACCGTTTTTCGTAGGGCATTTTCCAGGAGCGCCCGTAATGCCAGGCGTTTTGCAAGTAGAAGCTATGGCACAAACGGGAGGAATCTTAGTACTAAGTACGGTTCCAGATCCAGAAAATTACCTTACCTTTTTTATGAAAATTGATAAAGTAAAATTCAAGCAAAAAGTAGTTCCAGGAGATACATTAATCTTTAAGGCAGACTTAATCACGCCAATTCGTAGAGGAATTTGTCACATGCAAGCGTATGCGTATGCAAACGGTAAACTAGTAGCGGAAGCAGAACTCATGGCGCAAATTGCTAGAAAAAAAGAGGAAGACATCGTAAAAAAATAATACGGTGATTTCACTAAAAGTAAAAAATAAAAGAGTAGAAATAACTAAAATATAGTAGATGAATCAACCTTTAGCATATGTTCATCCAGGTGCCAAAATTGCAAAAAATGTGGTCGTAGAACCTTTTACAACCATTCATAACAATGTAATTATTGGCGAAGGAACTTGGATTGGCTCAAACGTAACGATCATGGAAGGTGCCAGAATTGGTAAAAACTGTAACATCTTTCCTGGTTCGGTCATTTCAGCGCCACCACAAGATTTAAAATACCAAGGAGAAGACACCATTGCAGAAATAGGAGATAATACTACCATACGTGAATGTGTAACCATTAATAAAGGTACTACAGATCGTATGAAAACAAAAATTGGTAAAAACTGCCTCATCATGGCATATTGCCACATTGCACATGATTGTATTGTGGGTGATAACTGCATATTTTCAAACAATAGTACATTGGCTGGACATATTACCGTGGGCGATCATGTAATCCTAGCGGGAATGACGGCTGTGCATCAATTTTGTTCCATCGGAAATCATGCGTTTGTTACAGGTGGATCCTTAGTTCGTAAAGATGTACCACCGTATGTAAAAGCGGCTCGTGAACCATTATCCTACGTAGGAATCAACTCAGTTGGATTGCGTAGACGCGGTTTTACCACAGAAAAAATAAGAGAAATTCAAAACATCTTTAGAATACTATACCAAAAAAATTACAACAATACGCAAGCTGCGGAAATCATAGAAGCAGAAATGGAAGCCACTACAGAGCGTGATGAAATATTACAATTCATCAAAAACTCGCACAGAGGAATCATGAAAGGATATATTGCTTCAAACTAAAATAAAAACAGTATCAATGGCATCAACATCAGACATTAGAAAAGGATTGTGTATTCATTACAATCACGATATCTTTAAAATCATAGAATTTTTACACGTAAAACCGGGAAAAGGACCAGCATTTGTTCGAACAAAATTAAAAAGCGTAACCACAGGAAAAGTAATTGATAATACATTCTCAGCGGGACACAAAATAGAAGATGTTCGTGTGGAAACTCATAAATTTCAGTTTTTATATGCTGATGGTGATGATTTTCACTTTATGAATACGGCTGATTACAATCAAATCCGATTGAATCGAGAAGTATTAGACGCTCCCGATTTATTAAAAGAAGGTGAAGTGGTAACGGTATTAATTAACACAGAAGACAATGCACCATTATCTGTAGATATGCCTGCAAGTGTTATTTTAGAAATCACACACACAGAACCTGGCGTAAAAGGAAACACTGCAACAAACGCTACAAAACCTGCAACAGTTGAAACTGGCGCAAGTGTAAATGTTCCTTTATTTATCAATGAAGGCGATAAAATTAAAGTAGATACAGAAAAAGGTTCCTACATGGAACGTATAAAAGAATAATACATCAAAAGAGGTCGCCAAAAAGATGAAATATTTACAATTGTCGCATTGAGCGCAGTCGAAATGATTTGATAATCAAGACTATTTCTCGACTGCGCTCGAAATGACAGTAATAAAAACTTTTCAGACGGCTTCTTTTTCATACTAGCATATTATGAAATTCCCTAGAATACACACGCTAAAAGAAATTGCAGCAGTTATACATACATCTTACGTTGGTAATGACGATTTTCCGGTACACGGAATGAATGAAATTCATGTGGTAGAAGCTGGAGATATCGTATTTGTCGATCACCCAAAATACTATGACAAAGCCTTAGAATCCAAAGCAACCATCGTATTAATCAACAAAGAAGTAGATTGCCCAGAAGGGAAAGCATTGCTAATTTCAGATGATCCATTTAGAGATTTCAATACACTTACCGATCATTTCAGACCGTTTATAAGTGCTTCGGCATCCATTGCGCCTTCGGCAACCATTGGAGAACGTACGGTCATTCAACCAAATTGTTTTATAGGAAATAATGTAACCATTGGAAACGATTGTATCATTCATGCAAATGTGGCTATATATGATAATGCAGTAATTGGAAATAATTGTGTCATTCACTCAGGAACAGTTTTGGGAGCAGATGCTTTCTATTACAAAAAACGTCCAGAAGGATTTGATAAATTACGTTCTGGTGGACGCGTGGTATTAGAAGATAATGTAGATTTAGGAGCGTTGTGTACGATTGACAAAGGTGTTACAGGTGATACCACCATCAAAGCAGGAACCAAAATTGACAATCAAGTGCATGTCGGTCACGATACAGTCATTGGCAGAAAATGTTTAATCGCTTCGCAAACAGGAATTGCTGGTTGTGTAATTATTGAAGATGAAGTCACTATTTGGGGACAAGTAGGGATCACAAGTGGAATCACCATAGGAGCAAAGACGGTAATTTCGGCACAATCAGGCGTAAGCAAAGGATTAGAAGGTGGAAAAAGCTACTTTGGAACACCTGCCGATGATTTTAGAAAAAAATATAAAGAACTCGCGTCAATTCGCCAAATACCTGAATTGATC
>CAYGPQ010000155.1:0-6035 GCA_964351775.1 uncultured Kordia sp.
TAAATGAATTATTTATCTTCGATAAATAAAAGATGCCCATGCTGGGCACACACAAAGTATATGACGGTCATGCCCAGCAAAAGCTGGTCACGCCGCATATACAAAACCGTTGTGAGCCATTTGAGAAAATGAAGAACGAACAAACAAAACACATAAAATTCGACAATCAACAGAACGAAAAAGCCCAATTTGACATTATCAAATTAGAGGAGCTTTATGTGCGGAAGAATTTAGACCATTCCATTGAAGCAAATCATAAAGTTGAATTTTATGTGCTCTTATTTATTGAAGATGGTCAAGGGTTTCACAGTATTGATTTAATAGATTATCCTTGCTCAAAAGGTACATTACTTACCATCAGAAAAGACCAAATACATAAGTTTTTTAAAGACAGTAACTTAAAAGGAAAACTACTCGTTTTTACCAATGACTTTTTAGTGAGTTACCTACAAGAGATGGAAGCACAAAAGATTATGTTGTTATTTAACGAGCAACTCAGTAGTCCCAAATTACAACTAAACGATTCTGATTTTAAAGATATTGCAAAGCTAGTATATCATATTGAAAAGGAATATTTTGAAATAGTTGACAGCTTTCAGATGAGTATAATTAGAAGTGCCTTGCACATTTTAATCACAAAATTATTCAGAATAAAATCAAAAGAAGAAAGTATAAATTTTGAAAAAAAACATCTCACAGAATTTATTAAATTTCAAAATTTAGTTGAAAATAATGCCACACAAACAACCAAAGTCAAGGATTTTGCGAGTGAAATGAATATAAGTACAAAAACCTTAAACACTATTACTAAAAGTGTTGTTCATAAATCTGCAAAAGAATTTATAGATGAAATTTGCACCAAGCAAATTAAGCGATTACTCATTAATACCAAACTGTCAATTAAAGAAATAGCTTATCAATCTGGTTTTGAAGAAACCACTAATTTCTACAAATATTTTAAGCGACAAACCCAATCTACACCAGAGCAGTTTAGAGCTAATCGCTAACGTTTTCCGTTTTTTACAGTCTTTAGTCTTTTTTTTATAGCCAAATAACTTGGTTGTGACTGTACTTTTGAATCAGTATTAATTTAAAAACACACAAATGAAACGTAAAAAAATAATCATTGCCGTATTCCTAATATGTGCAACAATTTTTGGAGGCAAATCATTGCTTTGGGCACAAAAATCTAATCAAGAAAAAGTACAGCACATAACTGAACGTATGACTAAAAAGTTAGATTTAAGCGAAGAACAAAAAGCTAAAGTTTATGCCTTTAACTTAAAAAAGTTTGAAACTCGTCAAAATTTCAAGAACACAAAAAGTAAGTTGACTCGCAAAGAACGTAAAGAACAATTAAAAATTAAAAGGAACGAATGGAAGAATGAATTAAAAGAAATTCTTAACGAGTAACAATTAAAAAATATGAAAATTCAATAACAGTTTGATTGGTGAAAGTTTAAATCAAACCATTTGATTGATAGCAGTTTTTTTTGATTTAAACAATGGAATGGCCAAATTAAAAGTTTGGTCATTCTTATTTTATAAACACTCATAAAATTTTAAAAAACCAACAATTATAAAAAACTAATTTAAGCGACAAACTCAAACCACATCAAAGCGATTTAAAAGTAGAAAATAACAACTTCCCATTTTTACAGTCTTTCGTCTTTTTTTTATAGTTAAATAATACAGATGTGCCAATACATTTGTACCATCGTTAATTTAAAACTATAAATACATTATGAAACATTTAAAATTAAATTCTTTATTCTTTGCTTTATTATTTACTGCATTTACATTAACATCTTGCGATCGTGACGATGATAGAGGTGACAAGGAAACATCACCTATTGCGTTAGGATCTAGTGTAACGGTAACCAATACGTTTCAATCTACCGCATTTACTCAAGGGGTTGAGGTAGCTATAGAAGATTTATTTCAAGTACCTGCTGGTTCATTAGCGGCAACTGCGAATGTTGGTTCAGCTATAGAATTTTCTTCCTATCTACTAAATCTTTATGATATTGATATTGATGAAAATAGTATTTCTTTTGATGTAGTAGCAGAAGCAGGTGACCCAACCTATGGAGATTTATTTAGAGTATTAGAAGCAGATACATTTGACAGGTATTACTTTTCTTTCGATGAAGCTCAAAATGTAAGTAGCTTTAACTCAAGCAATCCCTCTGTAAATCTTAGAATTGATTCTGCGAACGTTTTGGTTGTAGAAATTGGCGAAGGTTATGACTTCAATCCAGACCAAAGCTTTACAATAACTTTAAACTAAAAAAACAACAAATATGGCAAACAAACAGCATATTTACGACACAACCCCAAAATGGGTTAAAATTTATCTTTGGATAACCGCATTTATTACTTTATCTGCTAGTTTGGCAGGCTACTTTAAACCAGATGCCTTGCTAGGTACTTGGGAAACACTTACTGCAGCGGGAGCACTATCACTTGCAGGACCACTAGGCTTATTCCTTTCGCGCAATATGGCAACAGCTGTGATAACAGTTTTTGCACTGGTGAAAAATAACGCAGCTATGATAAAAATTGTTTTGCTACTTAGAATTGTAAGCGATGGATTAGACCTTGTAAACAATTTAGCTGCAGACAATATGCCTGTTGCTATTATGGGTGGCGTAATGTGTTTGATAGAAATATTTGCATTTACAAAAGTGAAAGCTTAATTAAGTTCATATTAAAAATGAATTTACAAACAATATATAGCAAAAGTACAGTCTGGATTCATCGGGTTTGTACACTATTAATTTTTTACGTGCTAGGCTTTGTATTTCATTTAATTCAAAAAAAGAAAACACCTTAAAACGGATTTGGTTCCATACAAAAAAATATGACTACAATACAAGCAAATAAAACAAAACACAAACTAGATCAATTGCACATTGATGCAAAAAAAGATTATATGCGAATTGGTAAAGGAATAGTAAAATCCATATTTCGTCCAATACAACCTTCCGATTTTGAAAATGCATATCTTCCTATTTCCAAAGAGCAGGGAGAAACTATACACCAATTAATTCTTGATAACAATTGTAAAAGTATTGTCGAATTTGGTACATCTTTCGGAATTTCAACCATTTATTTAGCAGATGCAGTTCGCCAAACAGGAGGAAAAGTGATTACTACAGAATTAATAGAAAGTAAAGCACAAACTGCAATTCAAAACATTAAGGATGCTGGTTTAAGCGATTATGTAGAAGTTAAGGTTGGTGACGCGATGAAAACACTTAAAACATTTTCTAAACCAATAGACTTTCTATTTCTCGATGGTTGGAAAGATTTATATCTACCACTTTTTCAACTATTAGAACCTCAATTTCATAAAGGTACTTTAATCTACGCAGATAATATGGATATGTCTGGCACGCAAAATTACGCGAGCTATGTCTTAGGTAATAAAAATAAATACGACACTCAATCTATACAAAACGGGAAAGCCTTTTTAAGCAAAATTTTATAACCATTAAAACCAACAAAAAATGAAAATCACAAAAATCATTGTAATGCTTACTATTTTAATCGGTATAGTAAGCTGCGGAAAAAAAGAAGAAAAGATGAAAAATACAGTATTAGAAGTGACCACTTTCTCACTTAAAACAACAGCAAACAGCCAAGCATTTAATAAGCTAGACTCAAAAGTCGAAGACAATTTCACAAGCAAACAACCTGGTTTTATTAAACGCGAAAGTGGAGTTAATGAAAATGGTGTTTATACGGTAATAGTCTACTGGAAAACAATGTCGGATGCAGAAGCATCAATGAAAAAATTTATGGGAGATGCCTCAGTTGCAGATTACGCAAATATGATTGAAGGTTCTACAATGAAAATGAATCGATACACCATCAATACTGATTTTAACTCAGATAGCAGTCAGTTCATAGAAATGATGTCCTTTAATCTTAAAGATGGTGTTGATGTCCAATCTTTTAATGCTATCAACGAAAAAGTAGCTTCAAAAACTGCCACTCAAAAAGGATATGTAAACCGTATAACTGGCGTTGATGAATACAGTAGACAAGTTGTCGTTATTTATTGGAATACAAAAGAAAATTCTGATGCATACCTACCTACATTTATGAGCAATGATACTTCAAAAGAATTTATGGGAATGATGAACCCGTCTTCAATGGCAATGACACGTTCTCAAGTACTCACTTATTTAAAAGAAACAGAAATGACAAACAAAGACAAAGTAGTCGCATTATTAAACAGTTTTAATACTGGCGACCAAACACCTATTTCTTACATCAATCCAGAAAAGTACATTCAACACAATTTAGGAGTTGCAGATGGTTTAGCTGGTTTTGGAGCTGTAATGCAGAATGCACCTGAAGGTGGCTTCAAGGCTAATGTAATTAGAGCTTTTCAAGATGGAGATTATGTATTTACACATACAGAATATGATTTTTTTGGGCCAAAAGCTGGTTTTGATGTGTTCAGATTTGAAAACGGCCTTATCGTAGAGCATTGGGATAATTTATTGGAGGTTCAAAAACCAAATCCAAGTGGCAGAACCCAATTTGATGGTGTGACTGAACTCAAAGATTTAGACAAAACTGAAGCTAATAAAAAAGTAGTTACTGACTTTATTGAAAAAGTTTTGCTGGGTCACGAAATGGACAAATTGACTACGTATATCAATCCTACTAACTACGTACAGCACAATCCTGCTGTTGCAGATGGTTTAGATGGTTTTGGTGCAGCAATGAAATATTTTGCTGATAACGGATTGGTTATGGAGTACACTAAACTTCATAAGGTATTAGGTGAAGGAAACTTTGTGTTAGCGATGAGTGAAGGTAAATTTGGTAAAGGTGAAAATACGGCGTTTTACGATTTATTCCGATTAGAAAACGGACAAATTGTTGAGCATTGGGATGTGATTGCACCAATCCCAGCAAAATCGGCATGGAAGAATGATAATGGTAAATTTTAGAATTAAAGAACTAGTAAGCACAATAATTACAGGCTACTCTTAATTGAGTGGTCTGTTTGGTTTTTAGAATTATTAAAAAACGGCTCACAACAACGCATAACGTTCATGGCTAAACTCAGTAATAATTGAATAATTAAAACAAATAATTGTAATTTGTACTTCCGATAAATACGAACAAGCTTGCCTTTCTGATTCGCACGCTTTGCAGATTATTGGGATAAAATAATAACAATTTGGGTCGCAAAGCTTCAAGCCGCACGCTGCGCCAAGCGCCACAAACGTTATACAAAACCGTTGTACACCATTTGAGAAAAGCAGTCAAAATATCAATAGTTTTAGTTCTGATTTTAATTAGTGCTTGTAAGGAACAAACCGAAAATTCCAAAATTCCTGTTATTGGGCAAACAGAAACAACTCAAGAAGAAAAATACTTTTTTGACTGTAAAACGGAATTAATAAACGGAATTGAATTTGAAGCGTGTATTAAAAGACCCGGAACTTTTACTATCAAAAGTTCAAAAGGAAAAGTTGTTTACAGCAACGACGATAACCCTTTTGACTTTGAATTTTCCGATTTTAATGGAGATGGATATTCTGATATTAGAATGAACTATGTTTCAAATACACCTGGACTTCAAGAATTGTTGTTATTTGATATAAAATCTAATGAATTTAAAGAAGTAAAGACATTTAATAAATATCCAAATTCAAAGAGAATTGAAAACTCTGACTTTTATTACTCTTATCACGGAAGTGGCTGCGCTGACAATGATTGGGGAAGTGAGCTTTTTAAAATAGAAGGAACTCAAATTACGGAATTAGGGAAAATCCAAGGATTAGGTTGTCTAGAAAATGACACGAACGGAATATATATTTATAAAGTTATTGGGTCTGAAAAAGAGCTTATAAAATACATCAAAAGAGAGCAAGGTTATTGGAAAGAAAAATGGGATTTTATTGAAAAATATTGGACTGAAAACAAAGCTGAATTTGAATAAAAAACGGTGTACAATCGAGTAGACGGGTGACGACTTAAAAATCGCCACTGCGCCTCTCACACCACCG
>CAYGPQ010000156.1:0-5954 GCA_964351775.1 uncultured Kordia sp.
TGCCTGTGCTGAACTTGATTCAGTATTCTTTGTGCGAGCAAAGAAAACGAAATTAAAATATTAAATTTTAGCACTTTAAGTTCTGCATAGTGAATATTTCCTGATTTTATTTGAATGGAACTTACGTCGAACTCACGTTATTTTAAAAATAAAGAGAATCATTTTCAAATCTTCAAATTAATTCATCAACCAATTCATTGAAAATTTTAAATCCGCTTTTCCAACCAAGCTTTCAACGCATAGAAGTTTTGCGGCGCAACGCCATGTCCCACAGGAAATTCTTCGTAGACATGTTTTAAATGATTTGCTTTCATGAAAGGCGTAATCAATCGTGCGGCTTCCACAGGAATGACTTGGTCTACACTTCCGTGAGAACAATAAAAATCTAGGGAACTGTATTCTTTATCTGTGTTGAAATCAAATATTTTATGGTTCAAATAACCACTGAGAGCAATTACATTTTTTACTTTTTCAGGATAGGTAAAGGCAACCGCGTAACTCAAAATCGTCCCTTGACTGAATCCTAAAAGTGTCACATTGTTTCCGTCTACAGGATAATTTTCTATAACTTCATCAATGAAATTTGCAACTAAATCTCTAGATTCAATCGCTTGTTCATCGTTGCTAATTTTTTCAGTCGCCGTATAATGAATATCATACCAAGAATAGCCGTACGGTTGTAAATCTCTTGGCGCACGCACCGAAACCACAAATAAAGTATCGGGCAATTCGGCAGCAAACGAAAATAAATCTTCTTCATTACTTCCATATCCATGAAATAGAATGATTACAGGCGATTTTTCCGCAGCGACTTTTGGTGTTTTTATGATATGATAGAGTGATAATTTTTTAGCTTGCATGGTCGTATGAATTAAATATTTTTAAACCAATCTTGAAAATAATCTCCGAGTAACGGAATTGGTTTGTGTTCACTTTGAATGGCGTTTGTGAGTCCAAATACCCAGAGTACAATGAAAAACACGTAAAATGATCCCGAAATCATCCAACTATTAAAATAACCGATAAATAAAGAAATCGTATAAAATAAAATACTTAATCCTAATGCTTGACGAATGTGAAAACGCGCAAATTCATTCTTTTTATCGGCATTCATAGAAATCGCAATTACGAGTCCAATGATGGTGATGTAGGAAATAATGGCGGTTTGCTTGCCTTCTTCAATGGTTTTGAAATCCATACTTACGCTATTTTTTGATGCTTATGAATAATTCCGTACACAGTTCCTTTGAGTTCTTTTCCTAAGAAAGCACTGTTTTTAGAACTACTGTGAATGTGTTTTGTGGTAAATGTATAGTTTCCTTCCGGATTGAAAAGTGTCAGATTTGCGGGTTGACCTTCTGCAATGTGCGAAGTTTCAATGCCAAATCGTTCTTTTCCGGATGTTAATAATTCGATGGTTTTTTCGGTATCAAAAATAGTTTGCAAGGCACCAAAAGCACTTTCCAAACCAATCGTTCCGTACATTGCATTGTCAAACTCCATCTTCTTATGTTCAATGTCAATCGGATTGTGATCTGTAGTCACCATATCAATCGTTCCGTCGTGTAAACCTTCAATTAATGCTTCACGATCGTTGTGCGTTCGTAATGGCGGTAACACTTTATAATTGGAATCAAAACCTTCCAATTCATCATCCGATAAAATTAAATTATGAATCGCAACCGAACAACTAACGTTGAATCCTTTTTGTTTTGCTTCGCGAATGAGTTGTACTGATTTTGCCGTAGAAATCGTTGGAATGTGTAATTTTCCTTGTGTATATTCTAACAAAAATAAATCTCTCGCAACGTGTAATTCTTCCGCCAAGGCAGGAATTCCTTTCAAACCTAAACGTGTACTATTTGGGCCTTCATTGACCATTCCTTTTCCTGCAATTTTATTTTCTTGTGGAAATGATAACACCAAACCGCCAAAATTGGAAGCATATAGTAATGCAATTTTTAACAAGTTCGGATTCTCAACCGCTTTCTGATAATCGCCAAACGCAATCGCGCCCGCGCTTTTCATATCAAACAATTCGGCTAAATCTACACTTTCACTTTTCGTGGTCAACGCGCCAATAGGATAGAGGTCCACCGCATTTCCGAATGCTTTGCTTTTTAAGAACGAAATATCGGCTTTTGAATCTGCAATCGGATTCGCGTTCGCATTTACGGCAACTGCGGTAAATCCACTCTTTGCAGCTGTTTTCAATCCGTTTTCAATCGTTTCCCGTTCTTCAAATCCGGGTTCTCCCAAACTAATACTGCTGTCAAACCAACCTTGTGAAACATGTAAGTTTTCAAGCGAAATGGTATCGTAATTCTTTGGATTTTCTACGGAAGTGGCAATTTGAGTAATGATTCCGTTTTCTATCAAAATATCTTTTGCAGCGCCATTGTGTTTGCTCTGTACATCTAGGATAGTAGCGGATTTTATGATGAGGTTCATTTGACGAATTTTAAAATCAAAATTTCTATGCATAAAAATAATAGCGCAAAAATAACAAACCATTTCCAAAGCGAAGCTACGGACTGTTCATTTTTTAAATCTTCAAAGAATTGCGCAACGGTTGTGTGTGTATTATTTGGATAGGATAACGCCATATCATGATATTGTAACGTACTTTCCTTTCGATCAAAGTTATAGCTAATTTTCTGTAAATCAGTATTTTGATTCTTTATTGTGTAAATTCCGGCTTTGTTTGGAAATTCATTCGTTGTCAATCGAACTTTGTTATTGGCGGTTTGTTGCAACGGAATAAATTCTTCCGTGTCTTTCACAATCATTAACACGGCATCTTGTCCAAGTGACGTTTGTACATCAAACGTATTTTCTTTGCCAAGTGTGTAATATAAGTCCGTTAAACGTAAACTATTTTTTCCAATATTGTAAAATACGGGAACGATTAAAGGTGAATTTTTAAAGTTAGAATTTTCACTATTAATTGGTGCTGTAAACACAAACGTATTATTATTTTCTACTAAAAATTGTTGATTATTTTCCAACGATAAAATTGCCGCACTTGCTTTTTCCATGTAGAAATAATCATTTACTTTCGGGTATTGGAAATTGGAAACTTGCTTTTCAAAGACATTTTTGAATAGTGGATGCGAAAAATTAATCTTAGTAATTTTCTTTTCAGTTCCGTTTGGAACTTTCTTAAGAGACCAAATATTATTTACAGTCAATAACTCATTATAGCTTGTTAAATTACTTTCCTTAGCGGGAATAATCACTAACGAACCGCCATTTTGTTTGAAACTTCTCAATGCTGTCAACAACGGATTAGGAATGGTTTTTAGTTCATTCAGAATGATAAGTTGCTGCGTGGAAATTGCATTGTAATTGAGTTGCGTTATTGGCGAAGAAATCAAGTTGAATTCATCTTCTGTGTAGAGTTTCTTTAAAAATTCGTCATCAGTTTCATTAATCGCTAACACATTTATTTTTTCTGGCGAATTGATATTGAAAAACAAATTATTGTCAAATTGTAATGAATTGTCATCGATTTGGATATTCCCTTGAATGACTTTGTTGGAAGGAATCGAGAAGGTTACTTCTGCTTTGTTTTGCGTGTCTAAATTCACGGACGATTTCGCAATCAAACTTCCGCCATCGTACAACGAAACTGGCACATCTTGCACTGGAACGCCTGAGTTTTTCAATACAACTGCAATCGTAACCGAATTTGCATCTTGTTCAAAAATGTATAAACTGTCGAGCGCAATATTGTTAGCGTTTGCAGGTTTTAACTGAATGTAATTGGTGGTAAATGCACTATCTTTTTGAACCGAAAGTTGTTCATTTTGTTGAAAATCGGAGATCAGAATTAGGTTTTTGTCAGCATTCTGTTGTTTTGAAAATAACTTTCTTCCTTTTAGAATTACAGACGGAATCGCTTCTTGTTGATGTGAATATTCTAGTTGCAACAATTCATTTCGAATGCTTTTAATCGTTGTGTTTTTATACGTTGCTGTATTTGTAAACACAGAAACTTCTTCATCTTCTGGAACTGTATTTAGGATTTCTTGTACCGCACGTTTCAGTAAATCGCCTTTTTCGCCTTTCGTTTGCATGCTAAACGAATTGTCCAAATAAATGACCGTTTCTTTCTCCGTTTTTACAATATCACGATTCGCAAAATACGGTTGCGCGAAGGCAAAAACGAGTGCTGCAAGTGCTAACAATCGCGTACAAAGAATCAACCATTTTTTGAGTTGTGAGCTTTTTCGAGTTTGAAGAATAACATTTTGCAGAAACTTCACATTCGTAAACGCTGTTTTCTCAAATCGACGTAATTGAAATAAGTGAACCAATATCGGAATGAGCAGTAATAATAGCGCGTAAAGTACTTCTGGGTATTTGAATTGCATTCCTAAAATTAACGTTTGTCAAATATAAACGATTAATTCTATTTTACCATAATTTGTAGTTTATAAAGAAGTGTTAAAAGGAAGTTGTGGGTTTGTGTGTAAGTTTATGGGTTTATAGGTTTATGAGTTGAAGTGTTTGTTTTTTTTAATTTTGTAATTCCGATTATTTCTGTCAATTTTTTCAATCCGTTTCTTGATATAATTCTAAAAGCTAATTCCGTGAAAATAAATCGAAACACAATAATTGACATTAACGTTGGAATTATTAACGAAATTACTATTTCTTTTTCCTTTGTGAATAATGCTATGGTGAATCCGATTATCGGAAATAAATATATAAGAGATAATATTATTCGAAGTGTTTTATGGATTCTAATTTCAAGAGTTCCTTTTATCGATTCCAACTTACCTTCTAAAATACAAAACGCGCCTCGACCAGGTTTTGATGAGATTACTTTAAATCCGTTTTCATTTACTTGTCCGATAAATGCTTTTTTAGTCCATTGAGATACAAGTGAGTCAGTTATCAGAGTATTTTTTTTTCAATTCCGATAATGCATTTGAACTTTCTTTTATGAGTTCAAATTCATAATTATTAGTCGGAAATATTTTCATTTCGCGTTCAGTTTGGAAATGAGGTACAGCGGTCTTGTATATGATTAGTAACGTGTTTAAGTACCTAATTTAGCAAATAAAAACCGAATAGAAAATCCGAGAGAATTTTCGTAAGTAGTATAGAACCAAGCAATTAATTATAAACATCTTAAGTTAGGTGCTTTTTATTTCAGTTTTTAAATATTTCAATTCAGCAATTAAATTTTTATAAAGAGTTTTCTGAAAACGAATTAAATCTCCGATTTCCAATTCTTCTAATGATTTTTTGCCAGTATATTTTTTGTAAATATTGACAATTATTTCTTGTTTGTCTTGTATTTTTTTTGGTTTTCCGTGTTCAATATCGTGAAAGAAATCTGTGCGTAAATGTTTTACATCAAAATAAATTGATTCATCAATAAGCAAATTTTTTGGTATTCTTGTTAATGAGCCAGAGCCTTCATAAATTAGTTTATATAAACTATCAATAAGAGATTTAAAATTTTCAGAGTCAGTTACTGGTTTAGAAATTTTTACACTTCCTTTCAAGTTTTCATTTGTATTTTTAAATAAATCAAGTTGATTTTGGCTTTTGAAAATAGAGTTAATATCAGCAATTTCTTCTATTAATTCATTTGAAAAATTTCTAATAGTTTCTTTTCTTGTTAATTCAATTAACTCTAATTCGTTATCTAATAGTTCGAAATACTTTTGATATTCCGGAAATTTTGTAACTAATTTAGTTCTAAGAATTGAAAGCCTTTTTTTAACCGCTGTTATGCTGTCAGCTCCTTGTGTAACATTTGATTGATATATAACAAATTCAGGATTTTTCGATTTAGCTCCTTTTTCAATTTCATTTCTTAGTTGCTCTAGAAATTCAGTATAAAACTTTGATATTTTCTTTTTATTTTCTTTTGAATTTAAATCAAAACCATTTGTTTTCATTGTATTTAAAAGAGAAAATATAGTTGTAATAGAGGC
>CAYGPQ010000157.1:0-5854 GCA_964351775.1 uncultured Kordia sp.
TGCCATAACTCAATATACGAATTTATTGAGTAATATAAAAGTTGAAATAGTATTAAAAGTAAATTTTTCATAAGTGTAAATGTTTATTGATGAATGTTAGATTTTTATTTTGTTAGTGTTTGATGATTCAAAAGTCTATATAAAATCAAAAAGCACCCAAAAAAAGATACCTAACTGTAATTTTTGGTGGATGAATTGTAGTTTTCGGGAACCTTTTCAAAAAACAATGCGTCTATATACATAGCAAAGAGTTTGAAACTTTAGCGAATTGGATTACCGATATTTTTTATTCAGATTCCCAAATTCAATTCTTTAAAGTAAATGCCATCAAACTTTAGTTAGTTTAATTGTGTTAGGTTAGATATTTCATACACTACAAAGGTTTATTTACCATGAACTTTTTTATAGTAGTTGTATGAAACTATAAAAGCGGACTTTTTAGGTTCGCTTTTTTTAGTAAAACCTAAGACGGTAATTTATTTGTATGTAGAAAGACGTTAAGAATAGCGCAAACCAATTCCTTTTTTCATATTTTTAAGGCGATTTTCTTCATTATAAACGAACAATTGTATGATCCATAAAATAAAGATAAAGACGTCAACATTAAAGCGTTTCTGTTGGTTTTATAGCAGTACACTCTTTGTGGTATTGACACTCATATTTTTGTTAATCCTACATAGAAACGACTATGCCTTAGCAGATTCATTTACGTTTTTCAGAGACATTGTAGACAATATAGTGACGAGTCCATTTTTTTATATTATCTCTATAATTCCGTATCTCCTTTTCTTATTGATAAAAAGTTTGGTGCGCAACTATAAACAATACAAACTAAAAGGTTTATTAAAAGGTGTTTTCTTTAAAGTGGTGGTTCCTATGGCAGTTTTATTCATAGGAAACCAAGCTTTGCAAAGCTATCGATTATCCGAAGTCGTAAACTATTCGTGGGATGCGAACATAGAAAACAATTTTGCCAAAATAAACGATTACTATACGCTCGATCAGAAACAGCGCGGCATTCATGTATTCAATATCGGTGGAAATTTAGAAGACATTGAACTCCTCAAAACGAACAATTTTGAATGGATTACCATTACGCCATTTATCGATCAAGATGAATACAACCAACCAATATTGCGATTAATTTCGGATGAAAATTATACGAGAAGACTAGACTATTACAAAAAAATAAAAGCAGCCTGCGATAATTATGGGATAAAAATAATGCTCAAACCTCATATATGGCTCTCTGAAATGGGAAATGGCGAATGGCGATCTGATATTGAAATGGAATCTGAAAACGACTGGAATTTGTGGTTTAAAAATTACAGTCAAATCATTTTGAAATATGCCGAACTCGCACAAGAATTACAACTAGAACAATTTTGTATTGGAACAGAATTAGAAACAACGGTTTATAAAAAACCCGAAAAATGGAACGTTTTAATTCAACAGATCAAAAAAATCTATACAGGAAAACTAACGTATGCCGCCAATTGGTATAACGAATATGAAGCAGTTCCTTTTTGGGATCAACTCGATTATATCGGGATTCAGGCGTACTTTCCGTTAAGCGCATCGGGCAATCCAACATTGGAGGAACTAGAAAATAATTGGAAAAAACACACAGAAGCCATCGCATTGGTGAGTAAAAAATATGACAAACCCATACTTTTTACGGAATTGGGATATAAATCCATTGAAGGAACTTCTGAAAAACCGTGGGAATGGAATAGTGTAAAAGGTGTCTATTCCAAAATTTCCAAACAAGAACAATTACTCTGCTATCAAGCTTTTTTTAATACCATTTGGAACGAACCTTGGTTTCATGGCATTCATATTTGGGAATGGCAAGGTCGTGGCATCTCAGATGGCGCCAATACGAATTTTACGATTGAAGGTAAGCCAGCATTAAATCTTATTGCGAAATATTTTAAAATTGAGAAGTAAGTGTATTTAACGTGAGTTCGAGATAAGCTTTTAGTGATTTAAAAAACTATTCTCGATACATTTTTTTATCAAAAAATACTCGAATTGACGTTTTTTGAATTAGAATTACGTCAAATCGAGTGAAATTCTGGAAGAATTTTGTATCGAGATTAAGCAATTCTCTTATATCGAACTCACGTTATTTATGTTTTTTTGTAGGTGATTACGGGAAACTTTATAATTAACGGTCAAATAGTATCTGAAAGTTCAACAGTTGGTTTTATTACAAACGCTAACTAAATTAGGCAACAATTTTACGCAGCTAGACTTTAGTATTGAGTGGTAAAACAAATTAACTTATCTTTGCACACTATGCAAACAAACAAACTTTCAGATTGGTTACCAACAACGAACAAAGAAGTAAAAATCAGGGGTTGGTCGGAATTAGATGTGATTCTATTTAGCGGAGACGCGTATGTAGATCATCCATCATTTGGACCCGCAGTAATTGGTCGTATCTTGGAAAGTTATGGACTCAAAGTAGCCATTGTTCCACAACCATGTGTGACCGATGATTTGCAGGATTTTACAAAATTAGGAACACCAAAATTATTTTTTGGAGTTACGGGTGGTTGTATGGATCCGATGGTGAGTAATTATACGGCGAGTAAAAAACGTAGAGACAAAGATGCCTATACACCAAATGGTGACAAAGGATTTAGACCCGATTACGCCACTTCTGTGTATTCAACAATTTTAAAAGATAAATTTCCAGAAGTTCCTATTTTAATTGGCGGAATTGAAGCTTCACTGCGTCGTGTAACGCACTACGATTATTGGAGTGACAAACTTATGCCAACCATTTTAGAAACCTCAAAAGCAGATATGTTGGTCTATGGTATGGGCGAACAACCTTTGCGAGAAGTTGTAAAGCTATTGCAAAAAGGAGTGCCTTTTTCAAGTTTAAGAACCATACAACAAACCGCTTTTTTAGTACATAAAGATGAAGCCATTCCTAAAAATAAAAATTGGGATGATGTCGAAATTCAATCACATGAAGTTTGTTTAAAGGATAAAAAGAAGTTTGCTTCTAACTTTAAAATCATAGAGCAAGAATCCAATAAGCTTAAAGCGAGACGAATTTTTCAAGGCGTAAACAATAAAACATTGGTGATCAATCCACCATATCCTACCATGACAGAAGCGGAAATTGATGCCTCTTTTGATCTGCCGTACACACGTTTACCACATCCAAAATATAACAAACGTGGACCAATTCCTGCGTTTGAAATGATTAAGACTTCTATTAACATTCACCGTGGTTGTTTTGGAGGTTGTAGTTTCTGTACGATTTCTGCACATCAAGGAAAATTTATAGCCAGTCGTAGTGAAGCATCTATATTACGGGAAGTAGATAAAGTGGCCAACATGCCCGATTTTAAAGGCTATTTGTCAGACATTGGCGGGCCATCTGCGAATATGTATAAAATGAAAGGGAAAGTACAATCTATATGCGACAAATGTGTAGCGCCTTCCTGTATTTCGCCTGTAATTTGCAGTAATTTAGATACATCTCATAAACCGCTTACCAAATTATATCAAGCAGTAGACAGTCATCCTAAAATAAAAAAATCATTCATTGGAAGTGGAATTCGTCACGATATGTTGGTGCCTGAATTCAATAAAAATGCAGATCCACAAGAATTAGATGATTACACAGAAGAAGTGATGACAAAACATACTTCTGGACGTTTAAAAGTGGCTCCAGAACATACCTCTGATCCTGTGTTAAAGTTGATGCGTAAACCTTCATTTGAATACTTTCATAAATTTAAAGAGCGTTTTGATAAAATCAATATCAAGAAGAAACTAAAACTTCAATTGATTCCTTATTTTATTTCAAATCATCCTGCGTGTGAAGTAGAAGATATGGCAAATTTGGCTGCTGAAACGAAGGATATGGGCTTTCAATTAGAGCAAGTACAGGGCTTTACTCCAACACCCATGACGGTTGCAACGGTTATTTATTACAGTGGTTACCATCCATATACCTTAAAACCAACGAAAACGCCAAAATCTAGAAAAGAAAAAGAGGAGCAGCATCGTTTTTTCTTTTGGTATAAAAAGGAAAACAAAGGTTGGATTCGAAAAACCTTGAACAAACTAGGTAGAAAAGATTTGGTAGAAGCCTTAGTGCCCGAAGAAGAAACAAATACTACTTGGAGAAGCATTAAGCCTAAAGCTGTGAAACATACGTTTGATGATGCGATTCCTTCTAGTCATTCAAGAAAAAAATCTAAAAGTAAACCTAGAAAGAAGCGACGTTAACTAATTGGCTAGCTTTTGTTTGGGATCACTACTATTTTGAAATTTGATAAAGAAAACTTTGAATGCCAAATCTTGAAATACTACATGAAAACAACGATTATATAGTTGTAAACAAAGCTGCAGGACTCATCACTGAGAAGAGTGATTACGAAGCTCTTACTGTGGAGACACAAGTTTTGAAGCACCTTTTAAAAAGTAAACCGAAGCCTTATGTAGGAATCATTCATCGATTAGATCGTGTTACCAGTGGCGTATTAATTTTGGCAAAGAAAAAAAGTGTTTTGGTGGAATTTAATCACTTATTCAGTAGTCGTAAAATTCAAAAAACGTATTTGGCAATTGTCAAAAACAAGCCTGCAAAGAACAAAGGAAACTTAGTCAACTTTCTCCTAAAAAACACCAAAGAAAAAAGAGCAGACATTGTTCCATCAAAATCAAAAGACACGCTCAACTGCATGCTTTCCTATGAAGTAATTGGCAAAAATGAGTTTGGCTATCTTTTAGAAGTGAAGCCAAAAACGGGCAGATTTCATCAAATAAGAGCGCAATTAGCAAACATTGGGCTTCCTATCATTGGCGATGACAAATATGGATCAGATCAAAAATATGTACCGCTATCCATTTGTCTTCACGCCTGGAAATTAACCTTTGAAGTGCCTGGCTCAAAAGAATCAAAAACCTTTGAAGCATCGTTGCCTAGGCATGATTTTTGGAGATTTTAATTCATTTAGATTTATCAACTGTTTTAATAAACCCGTGGTGCATTTTGATAAAATTTGTCAATTCGAGTGGATTTTACGATTGAAAATGAGTGAAATTTGTATCGAGAATAGAATTTTTTACACCAAATAGGTTCTCGATACGATTTTTCGTACCTCAAAATCACTCGAACTGACGCTTTACTATACTTTTGAATTCAAAAAGCACAATGGGTTTCATAAGTATTATTCTATATTCACATCAGCTTATCAACGAAAATTAGTATTTTGCTGTAAGCTGAAAATAAAATCTATGTCAGCTCAAGAATTAAATAAAAGAATGGATACATCAGTGGAAGATTCCAACAATGGAAAGTTAACTGAAGCAACAGATTTATTAACTGAAATTGAAGAATGGAGTTAAAAATATCTTTCCTTTAGCATATAAATTGACTACGTCAACCCAAAATCAATAACTCTTCAACGTAAACCCAAACGTCAAAAACTGATCTTGTTCTTCTTGACCAGCAATGACGATACTTTCAAACGTACGACGGTAGTTTATTTTAAAATTCAAAAACTTCCATATTGGAAGTTCTACATTTACATCGGCTTGCCAACGAAAATTATTACTTTGCTCCAAGGAAGGCTGAAAATAGCTTTCATGACTCAGAATGAGTTTCTTCTTAAACAGATGATATTTCCCATTGATCCAAACCGTTGCGCGCAAGGTATTAATCGTTTCACTTCCGTTAAACTCGGAACGGTTAAAATTGGTTTCGGAAAAGTTGGTATATTCATATTCGCTCGTCAGGGAAAGTTTGAGCCAATTATCGTTTTTGTTCAGCACCTGATAGGTAACTCCTGCGCCTGCTAAATAGCGCACATCAATTTTTCTG
>CAYGPQ010000158.1:0-5836 GCA_964351775.1 uncultured Kordia sp.
TAAAAATTATTAAACAAGTAATGAATTTGAACAACATACATAACGTTTATTTTGTAGGCATTGGCGGAATCGGCATGTCTGCCTTGGCGCGTTATTTCAAATTCAACGATAAAAATGTGGCTGGATATGATAAAACGAAAACGGATATCACAGATGCGTTAGAAGCACTTGGAATTCAGGTTTCAACGAATGATAATGTCACTGAAATTCCTGCTAAATATCTTAATAAAGAAAACACCATCATTATCTACACGCCAGCAATTCCAAGTTCACATTCGGAACTGACGTATTTCAGAGAAAATGATTTTAACCTATACAAAAGAGCTGAAGTTTTAGGCCTAATTACAAAAGACACCTATTGTTTGGCAGTTGCTGGAACACATGGAAAAACCACGACATCAAGCATTTTGGGACACTTATTGGCAGAATCAGAAGTTGATGTGACCGCTTTTTTAGGTGGAATTGCAGAAAATTATGATTCAAATCTCATCCTAAAAGGAACCGAAATTACGGTAGTAGAAGCAGACGAATTTGATCGTTCGTTTTTACAGCTTTCGCCAGATATTGCTTGCATTACGTCCATGGATGCAGATCATTTAGATATCTATGGCAAAAAAGAAGCCTTGCACGATTCGTTTATAGACTTTACAAAACGCATCAAGCCCAACGGAACATTATTTATACAAGAAGATATTGAGTTGGATGGAATCACCTACGGATTCAAAGAAACATCTGATTATCATATAAAAAACATAAGCATTCGTGATGGATCTTATGTGTTTGACATAGTCACGCCTACTGCAATTGTAATAGCCATTCAATTCCATTTGCCAGGGCGACACAACTTGTTAAACGGTCTAGTAGCTTTCGCGATGGCGGACAAAATAGGAACCCCAACCGACCGCCTCGCCAAAGCTTTGGGAACATTCAAAGGTGTGAAACGAAGATTTTCATATCAAATACGAACCGAAGATTTTGTATTTATTGACGATTATGCGCATCATCCCACAGAAATTAACGCGTTGCATCAAGCAGTTCGAGAAATGTATCCGAATAAAAAAATAACGGCAATATTTCAGCCGCATTTATTCAGCAGAACCAATGATTTTGCAGACGAATTTGCTGAAAGTTTAGCGCAATTTGATGAAATTATTCTCTTAGAGATCTATCCCGCAAGGGAACAACCCATAGAAGGAATTACGTCAAGTTGGTTGTTGAGTAAAATAAAAAATGATCATAAGCAATTAGTAACAAAAGAAAATTTAATCAATCACATTACCAATCTAAAAACAGATGTTTTAGTAACGGTTGGGGCAGGTGATATTGGAGCAGAAGTATTAAAAATTAAAAAAATATTTACCGTTGAAAGTTAATTGGAATCTCATAAAAGGAATTATAATCGCATCAGTATTGATATTTCTGTATGCCTTTTCTGCGAACAGAAATGCGACGCGAATTATAGGAAATCCAGATGTGAAATACCACGATGAAGCACAATATTTCATCACGCGTACGATGGTTAATAAATTGTTAATACAAAATAATGATAGTGTTACGAACATACGAAAAGATCAGTTAGATTTGGATGTTCTAGAGGAACGTTTACGTGCGAACGAAATGATTCAAGATGCAGAAGTGTATCTGTCTGTAAATGGGACTCTTGGTGCAAAAATTAAACAGCGAACACCAATTGCACGTATCGCAAACAAAGACTCTTTTTATATAGATTCTGAAGGAAAGGCGATGCCTTTATCTAAGGTTTCTGCCGCTCGTGTTCCATTTGTGGAAGGAAAAGTGGATAAAAAATTGTTGAAAAATGTATATGTATTGGCAAAATATATCGCTGAAGATGATTTTCTGAAAAAGAACGTGATTACCATCGTGCAAAACGAACATAACACATTCAATCTAAAATTAAGAACGAATGATTTCATTGTGCAATTTGGTAGTATTGAAAATATTGAAAAGAAGGTGAATAATTTGAAAGCGTTTTATAAGAAAGCTGTAAAAGACAAAACGTTGAATGATTATACGAAAGTTGATTTAAAATTTACCAATCAAGTAGTGTGCACCAAAAAATAAGTCATGGAAAACAATAACATCGCAGTAGGATTAGACATAGGAACCACGAAAATCGTGGCAATGATCGGGCGAAAAAATGAATATGGAAAGCTTGAAATTCTTGGAGTTGGAAAATCCAAGAGTCTCGGTGTACATCGTGGTGTCGTAAATAATATTACACAAACGATTCAATCGATACAGCAAGCGGTTCAAGAAGCGGAAAGTGTGTCTGATTACAAAATAAGCGAAGTTGTTGTTGGAATTGCAGGGCAACACATTCGTAGTTTACAACATAGCGATTATATCACACGCAGCAATGCAGACGAAGTAATTGATGAAGAAGATATTGACTTACTCATCAATCAAGTATACAAATTAGTAATGCTTCCAGGTGAAGAAATCATTCATGTGCTTCCGCAAGAATATAAAGTGGACGGACAAGCGGAAATAAAAGAACCTATCGGAATGTACGGTGGACGATTGGAAGCAAATTTTCATGTCGTTGTCGGGCAAGTATCTTCTATCAGAAACATTGGAAGATGTGTGAAAAGTTCAGGATTAGGCTTAGCCGGAATCACCTTGGAACCTTTAGCATCTGCGAATGCAGTATTAAGTCAAGAAGAAAAAGAAGCAGGAGTTGCGTTGATTGATATAGGAGGTGGAACCACTGATTTGGCAATTTTTAAAGACGGCATCATTCGCCATACGGCAGTCATTCCATTTGGTGGAAATGTCATTACAGAAGATATCAAAGAAGGTTGTTCTATCATAGAAAAACAAGCGGAATTACTCAAAATAAAATTTGGATCTGCTTGGCCAGGAGAAAATAAAGACAACGAAATTGTTTCGATTCCTGGATTACGCGGAAGAGAACCTAAAGAGATTACTTTAAAAAATCTCTCAAAAATTATTCATGCACGAGTTGTTGAAATCATAGAACAAGCGTACTTAGAAATTAAGAATTACGGACATGAAGAACAAAAGAAAAAGCTAATTGCAGGAATTGTGTTGACAGGTGGCGGAAGTCAGTTGAATCACTTAAAGCAATTGGTAGAATACATTACAGGAATGGACACTAGAATTGGCTATCCAAACGAACATTTGGCAGGCGATTCAGATGCAGAAATGGCGAGTCCATTATATGCAACGGCTGTCGGACTTGTAATGAACGCAGTAGAAAACCAATCAAAAGCCGTCGTTGAAGAAGAAGTTGTGGAACCACCTACAGAAACAGCTTCAGACGAAACGTCTCTCGAAGATGACGCAGAACATACCAATGCTCCAATACCATCGGAACCCAAAAAAGAACGAAAATCGATCTTTGAAAAATGGGCCGATAAGTTGAAAGATTTTTTAGATAACGCAGAATAATAAAAACCCAGTTAAAGAATTATGAGTAGCAACACAGAATTCGGAAACATTTCATTTGATTTGCCAAAAAACCAATCAAATGTAATTAAAGTGATCGGTGTAGGCGGTGGCGGAAGTAACGCTATCAACCACATGTTCCAACAAGGAATAAAAGGAGTAGATTTTGTCATCTGTAATACAGATTCACAAGCTTTACAAAACAGTACAGTGCCTAATAAAATTCAATTAGGAGTTTCACTGACGGAAGGATTGGGCGCAGGCGCAAATCCGGAAGTTGGAGAAAAAGCAGCACTAGAAAGTATTGAAGATATTAGCATGATGTTAGATACCAATACAAAAATGGTATTTATCACGGCTGGAATGGGCGGTGGAACAGGAACTGGAGCAGCTCCAGTGATTGCAAAACTTGCCAAAGATAAAGATATATTAACCGTTGGTATTGTAACGATTCCTTTCAAGTTTGAAGGAAAAATGCGTAATGCACAAGCGCGTATTGGAGTTGAAAAACTTCGTGCACATGTAGATTCGTTGATTGTAATTAATAATGACAAACTAAGGGAAGTTTACGGAAACTTAGGTTTCAAAGCAGGATTCTCTAAAGCGGATGAAGTGTTGGCAACAGCTTCCAAAGGAATAGCGGAAGTAATTACGCATCACTATACGCAAAATATTGACTTGCGCGATGCAAAAACGGTATTATCAAATAGTGGAACGGCTATTATGGGATCTTCGAATGCTTCTGGAGCAAATCGTGCAAGCGAAGCTATTATGAAAGCACTCGACTCTCCATTATTAAACGATAATAAAATTTCAGGAGCTAAAAACGTATTGTTGCTTATCGTTTCTGGTTCAGAAGAAATCACGATTGATGAAATCGGAGAAATCAATGACCATATTCAGACGGAAGCTGGTGGCGTTGCAAACATCATTATGGGTGTTGGAGAAGATGAAACCTTAGAAGATGCAATTTCAGTAACCATCATTGCTACGGGTTTCGATGTTGATCAACAAGATGAAATTGTAAATACGGAATCAAAAAAAGTAATTCATACCTTAGAAGATGAGCAGCCAGCGGTACAAAACTTAACGGCTAAGTCAACTTCTTTGGTTACACCAACAATTTTACAACAACCTGTAGAAGATATAACTCCAAAAAAGGCAGCCGTAATTCGTCATACATTAGTAGATGATACTGCGACATTAAATTTAATTCCAACAACGGAATTGATCAAAAATATGTCTGTCATCTATGAAGAAGTAACAGCGCCTATTGTAGAAAATGATTTCATTATTACAACAATGACGGATGAAATTAGAGAGATGGAAGTAAATGAGCCTGAGTTTGTTAATGCAGCAGCAGAAGTAGAAGAAGAAAGTCAGATTACATTTTCTTTTGATATGCCTTTGGCAAATCCAGTGGCAGAAACACCTAAAAAAGAAGAAAATAGCATTAAATTTGAATTGACTTCTGATGATGTAAATGCCATGGAAGTAACGGATCATGTAGAAGTGATTCCTGTGACAGAAGTGCATGACAAAGGTGTCACACGTTACAGTTTGGATGACTATATGGAGGAAGAACCTTCAAATGAGAAAAATATTCCAAAAGTAGCTGAAGATGGTATAGTTTTTGAGAAAAAGACTGTGGCAGATGCTACTGAAAAAGAAGATGCTGTAGATGAAGGAAATCCATTCAATGCTACTATTGAAGAAAGTTTAAAAAGTAGAGTGGACGAGCGTAGAAGAAAATTAAAAGAATTTAATTATAAATTCAATAATAATGTCAATCGTATTGAAGAAATTGAGAAGCAACCTGCGTATAAAAGAGCGGGTATAGAGCTTGATGAAACCAATTCGAAAGACCATACTTCCCGAACCAGTTTGGGTACGGATAGTAATGATGATATGCAATTAAGAAACAATAACTCTTTTTTGCATGATAACGTTGACTAATTAGATTTAGTACTATTATATATGTTTTTTTAGACCCGGGAATTGCTGTTCTATTTCCGGGTTTAATTTTTTATCTTCGCACTATTAAAATAAAGACACTATGGGATTACAACAAGATATAATGACGGCGATGAAAACGGCCATGAAAGCGAAAGATCAAACAGCTTTGGCTGCATTACGTGCGGTAAAATCGGAAATACTCTTAGCACAAACGAAAAGTGGAGCCAAAGAGGAGTTGTCAGAAGAAGAAGAAATCAAGTTATTACAAAAATTAGTAAAGCAACGCAAAGACAGTGCGGCAATTTACTTGGAACAAAACAGAAAAGATTTAGCACTTCCTGAGATTGATCAAGCAGAAGTAATTAGTCAATTTTTGCCTGAAGCTTTAAGTGAAGAAGAAATCGAAAAAGTAGTCGTAATGACTATCAACGATATTGGCGCTTCAGGAATG
>CAYGPQ010000159.1:0-5784 GCA_964351775.1 uncultured Kordia sp.
CACTGAACACTGAACACTGAACACTGAACACTGAACACTGAACACTGAACACTGATTATTGTTCCAGCCACTTCCGAAAATCAGCAGTCGTTGACGAACTCGTCATAACTTTCTCTTTCAGTCCTGTGAGTTGAATGAGTAAGCGATTTTTGAAATGATTTTCGATGTTTTCAATGGAATCAATTTGGACAATTTGACTTCGATTGATGCGAAAGAATTTTAACGGATTCAACATTTCGTGAATGCTGCCTAAAGTATGCGAAATTGGGTGTTTTTTACCTGATTGATCCATCGCCATGCAAAAATCGCCAGACGCTTCAATCAAACTAATATCGCTTACATTTAGCAACTGAATTCCTTTCGATTTCTTAATCACAAAACGCTTTTTATAGTGTATTTCTTCTTGCTTTAACGCAGATTTCAATAAATCTATCGTGTCATTGTGAATTGGTTGAAAAGGCTCTGTTTTAAAAAATGATTGAAATTTATCCAATGCTTGCTTGATGTCTTCTTTAGTATACGGTTTTAAAATATATGCAATTCCATTGGTTTTAAAGGCTTCAAACAAATATTCATCATGTGCAGAACAGAAAATTATTGGGCAATCAATCTGAACTGTATGAAATACATCAAATGAAATTCCGTCCAATAATTGAATATCAGACAGCACAAAATTATACTGATGTTGCGCTAAAAATCCACGCGCTTTTTCATTAGAACGCGCCCAATCATGCGAAAACGATTCGGCAAAATAGGTCTCCAAATTTGATACGAGTTTTTCGTAAGCCGGAATTTCATCTTCTAGAATTAGTATGCGCATTATGTGTAAATTTAAGACTCATTACTTAGTTTGATAATTGGAATTTTCACGGTAAATTGACTCGCAGTATCTTCAATAATCGGTTTTTGATCCGATAGTAAGGTATAGCGATATGCTAAATTTTTCAGGCTCGTTCCCAATGATTCTTGATTTGATTTGATGTTACTTTTCGTATTTGAAATTGTTAGCCAATCTTCATCAATCGTCATAGTGGCTTTGATCGCTTTTCCGTGTTGTGCACGATTATGTTTCGCAATGTTTTCTAGCAACGTCTGAATCGCGCCCGTGGGTACAAATTTCTGTTCTAATGATACATTTTGAATCAACACAAATTCATAATCATTCCCAAAACGCGTTTTTATCAAAAACATATAATTTTCGGCTAACTTTAATTCTTCCGTCAATTCCATGACTTCCGCATCTTTGGTTTGAATTAAATACCTGTAAATGAGCGACAAACGGTTGATGTATTCTTTCGCTTTTTCTTTATCCGAATCAATTAATGCATCTAACGTATTTAGATTATTGAACAAAAAATGTGGACTAATTTGCGATCGTAATAACTTCAATTCGTTTTCTTTTTGTTGTTGTTGAATATTCGAAAATTGAATCTGATTCTCATAATATTTCTTGGCTAAGATCAATCCAAAAGGCAAGCCGATACTTTCGGCAGTATTGGAAATATAATTGATGAGTTCTTGCATGTCAAATTTAAACTCACTCCAATCATTGTCGCCACTGAAATGACCTACCGCATCTTCTAAAAACCCAGCGATAATCATCAATAGAATTGCCCAAAATGTAAAATGTAAATACTTCCTACTATTGATGATGAAATTTGGAATCAGCCAATATAAAAAGATATAAATCATGGTAATATCTATGATTACAAAGGCAGGAATATCCATGGCATATTCTATAAAGTTATGATCTACCTGATTATATTCATATATAGCCATGAGTACAGACACGCCATAATAAATAACGAATAGCATGTAATCAGATTTGTTGAGCTTTGTGTCCATAATCATTCTTTAAAAATAAGTTAAAAAATATTATTGCTTCGTTTTAATTCGGTCAACTTCATCGTCAGCACCACTTTTTCTGTTTTTTGATTTGTTATATTTTTTTCCAAAACTATAACTTACTTGTAAAAATACATTTCTACGTGGCCAATCGCTGATTATATTCGCATCCACATTATCATAATTTATCGCTCCCATAAATTTACGATCGATAATTTCTTCTAATTCTACACTGACTTTCAATTTGTCGTCTAAGAATTTTTTGCTAAACGCGATATCAATTCCCGCAATCCAATCAAACTCTATTTGTCCGTCCAATCCGCCAGACGTATAATATCCAGAGATTTCCGATTGAATATTCCAAGGTAATTTATATTCTGCGCTTGTGTACCAAGTCATGCTCCATAAGGAGTTGTTTAAGACAGGGTTTAAGTTTTCAGAAGTATAGTTGGCGTAGTTAACAATGACGCCTGTATATCCTTCCAAACCTTTTACAAAGCTCAATGGCGCAAATAAACTAAAGCTCCAATTTTCGTTATTGGCTAAGTTAATTGTAGAACGAGAAGTTTCAGAAGTAGTATCATTTTGGGATACAATTTGAAACAAAACATCATTCGTTTTGCTGTAGCTTGCGCTAAAAAATGGTTGATTTTGATACGTTAAGTTAAATCGAAAACTATTCGTCAACGCTGGTTTTAAGGTTGGATTTCCTTCTTCAAATGTAAATGGATCGTAATAATATACAAACGGGTTTAACGTTTCATACGATGGACGCTGAATACGATAACTATACGCAAGATTCGCAGAAATTTGATCGGTAATTTCACGCGAGACACTCAAACTTGGAAAAAATTTCGCAATTGTTCTATCTAATGAAGTATTCAAATTTGCGGAAGTTCCAATGGTTTCACTTTGTTCCCAACGCAATCCACCCGAAAACGACCATTTATCTATGGAAACATTGAGTTTTGTATAGGCCGCCATGATGTTTTCATCAATCAAAAATCGATTCGTTTGGTTGCTATTATTGATAAATTCACCCGAATCATTTTGAACCAACGATTGTAAATCGCTATCCGAATCTACATCCGAATATTTAAAACCTGCACTCAAGGTTGCATTTTTACTCAATTGACGTTTGTAATCGGCCTGATAGGTATAAATTTTATACGTAGCATCCTGAAAATACCGTTGATTGTCATAATCTACTGTACTTTGTCCTACTTGAAACAGGTTGTTTTCATTGGTAGAATTGTAATCTACATAATTAAAATCGAGTGTTAACGTATTCACTTCATCATCATATTCGTAGTACGGATTGATTACATATAACGCCCAATCGCGCTCAAATCGGTTATCGGTTTCTAAGGATTCCATCGTTCCGTTGCTAGTAATATTCGTACTATTATCTGTCACTCTATTAGAAGAACTTCCCGTTCGTTGTACGCTAATTCCTGTGGTGTGTTTTTTGTTGATGTAATAATCCAATCCAGCACTCAATCGCAATGTATTTGGATCAAAAGGTGAACGCGAAAACTGATCGTATACATCGTCGCCAACTTTTCGTATAATTTGTAAATCTTCTCGCCAAGAACCACGGGAATAACTTGCGCTTGCTTGCCAATTGATTTTATCTTTAAAACTCGCAATAGAAGCACTTTTTCTAAACGTGAAATCGTCCACATAACCCACCATACTTTTCAACGTTCCGTAGGTTCCGAGTTTTACATTTTTCTTCAAAATAATATTAATCAACGCACCAGATCCATCTGCATCATATTCTGCACCAGGTTGTTGTACTAATTCTATTTTTGCAATATTATCCGCGGGCATTTCGCGCAACAGCGTTTGCATGTCCATATAATTGGTTTGTTTTCCGTTGATGAGAATGCGTACATTGCTTTGTCCGGCATAACTTATGTTTCCATTCGTGACCAACATTCCGGGAATCTTTTTAATGACATCGCGCACATTTGAATTCACCATTTCGGAGTTTTCTAAATTCACAACGAGTTTTTCTGCCGTTTGTGTAATGACAGGTTTTTTTGCCGTAATTACTACTTCGCCTAAATTTTCAGGAATGTCTTCTTTTAGGATAAAATCGAAAGTTACCTTTTTTGTGGAATCGATGTTCAATACAATAGATCGTTGCGTTTTGTACCCAAATAAGGAAGCTTCCACCATATAACTTCCGTTTTTGACATTCTTGAACGTATACGTTCCGTTTGATTCCACAATGACGGCTTTCAATGGCGTATCATTTTCGTATAATACTACATTTGTAAATGATAAAGGTTGTTTTGCTTCGTCGAGTACGTTTCCAGTAATCGTACTTTGCGCAAACATTGAAAAGCTTGCGAGCAATAAAATGGTGTTGAATAAAGTTTTTAACATAACTGTTCGTTTTTTTTTGATGCACAAATATGTTTCAGAACTATTGCACCCGAAAGTAGTTTCTGCCGAATTGGGATTAAAAAAGGTTGAATTGGTAATATTTTACTATTAAGTTTACAGATGAAAAAAATCAGCTTTAAGCGAATACTTCGCGTTTTACTTCACATCTTAGTCGTATTGTTGCTTACGATACTCACACAAGTTGGAGGAGTGGCGTATTTACAGTACTTATTGTTAAAACGTCATATTAAGTTTGCAGGCTGGAAGAAAAAAGCAATCAATTTTGGCCTGTTTTTGGCAGTTTACAGTGTGTTATCATTTATGATGTTACCAACCATCGCAAAGTATATATACAATAGAAAAGCCTTGCCAATTTCGCATTCGGCATTAAAACCAATGCGAATGTTTACCTATTTGATGAACCGTCATTATGTGCATGAAGATTTGTGCATAGTTTTACTTTCAGAAGCTGAACAAATGCAGAAAGAGTTTCCGGGTACGACTACGTATTATTTAGATGCTTGTTTTCCGTTGGGCGCGAAATTTCCCTTGTTGCCACATTGGAGTCATAACGATGGACGAAAAATAGATTTGGCTTTTTATTATACAGATGCAACTACAAAAAAATATAAAAACGGAAGTCCATCTTGGTTAGGATATGGTGTTTGCGAATCGCCAACAATAGGCGAGGAGAATATGCCTGAATTTTGCGCAGAGAAAGGTTATTTTCAATATAGTTTTTTAGAAAAAATAGTTCCACAATACAAAAAAGAAGCGTATGTTTTTGATGGAATGCGAACAAAATCGCTCATCGATAAGTTGGCAGCTTCGACCAAAATTAAGAAAGTATTCATAGAGCCACATTTAAAAAAGCGGATGAAATTAACGAGTACAAAAATTCGTTTTCATGGCTGTCACGCAGTTCGTCATGACGATCATATTCATGTGCAGTTGTGATATTTTGATGTACAATGCTCAATGTTTTTAAGATATAGAAACATTGAGCACTATTGAATTTAGCAGTTTTTTAGGTGTATTGTTGGTTTTGTGTCTACTTACTTTCTTTTAAAACCATATCAATTGTTATAGCACCAGATAGAATTGCAATTTTATTTGAACTATCTGTAAATCCAGAATTTAAATTCACATTGTATTTGTCAGCTGTAGTAAAAATTTCTTTCATTGCTCCATTCCATTTTTTACTTATGGTTCCGATTTCTTTATCGTAAGAATCGTTTATTTGAAAGTTCCAGGCTTTCCAATCTCCAGTAATTACGGCAATAATTTGTTCTGATTTACCATAAATTTTAAAAGTAGGCTTAAACAATTTAAATTTTTGCTTTATCGAACCTATATGATTTCCCTTAGAATCATTAATTATAATTGTTGACATAAAGAAAGTCCAACCTCTAGAAATTGATGCTTGTAAATTTCCACTAGAATCCTTTATTTCTAGTTGAAATGGCAACATGTTTTTGTTTAATAATAATCTAAGAAATTTTTGCCCTGTAGAGATTTTTTGGTTTACAGAGCCTATCTCATTTC
>CAYGPQ010000160.1:0-5601 GCA_964351775.1 uncultured Kordia sp.
ACAAAAGTAATCCAAACTTAACTTATAGAAAAAATCCTTCCTATAGATTCCTTAGCTATACTAAACTTTTTTTTTAGTTCAAACTTTATAATTTATTGATAATTAAGATAGAATGAAGGAAAGAATGTCGTACTTGGATAGTTAATACAAACGGACTTCGGTGGTTTGCTAAAATCTATGGGTATGAATGATGAAGGGCGATTGGAGCAAAACCAATTTGAGGAACTAATTCAAGGACTTATTGACAATCAATACGGTTGTTGTAACGACTTTATAATCCCTAGTGTCATAGCGGAATTAAGAAACAATTTAACTTTACTAAATGCTTCAGGAAATCTGAAATCGGCAGGTATTGGCAATAAAGTCGATTTCAAAAATGATGTATTAATTCGAAGTGATAAAGTCAATTGGATTGAAGAACTCAGCACCAATGAGTATGAAAAAATCTATTTAGCGAAAATCTGGCGATTCATTCACCATTTGAATACCACATGCTTTACGTCCATCAAAACCTTTGAAAGTCATTATGCCAATTACGAGCTCGGAAGTTTTTACAAAAGACATTTGGATCAGTTCAAAACAGAAAAAGGACGTAAATTCTCGATTGTTTTATATTTGAATCAAGATTGGGAGGAAAAAGACGCAGGTCTTTTATCTTTATATCCTTTAAACAGTGCACAAAAAAACATCGCGCCAATAGAAGGACGTATGGTCTTTTTTCGAAGTGATGAAATGGAACATGAAGTGCATCCTTCCGCTACTAGAGAACGAAAAAGTATTGCGGGTTGGTTGAAAAATTGAGGAATAGTTGTTTTTGTTAGTGCTATTTTACTTCTTAGACTAAACCATTAGTAAACCACTACTTATTTTAAGAAAAACTAAGAAACCGTATTGTCTATGTGTAAGCTTTATTCTATTTTTATCCGAAATAGTAAGAATCTAGCATAAAAATTTTGTCACACATACGTTACGCGTAATCAAAAGAATACTGAAAGAATGCTCAAATCGAAAAGAATAGAATCCATAGATATCTTGCGCGGTATTGTAATGGTTATTATGTGCTTAGATCATACAAGGGATTACTACCAAGATATTGGAGCTGCTGGCTGGCCTATGAATTTAAACACCACAACGCCTGCTTTGTTTTTCACTAGATACATTACGCACTTTTGCGCTCCTATTTTTGTATTTCTTTCAGGACTATCTATCTATTTACAATCTAAACGTAAAACAAAAAAAGAACTCACCAAGTTCCTATTAACTAGAGGTCTTTGGCTTATCTTTTTGGAAATCGTTTTAAATAATTTTTTATGGCGTTTTGATATTACCTATTACAGATTTGTTTTTCAAGTAATATGGGCAATAGGTGCATCAATGGTAGTAATGGCTGCTTTGATCCATTTGAGAAAGTATGCCCTATTGGCTTTAGGAATTATCATCGTCGCTGGACATAACTTGATCGACGTATTTAAATTAGATATTCAAACAAATCCATACAGAAGCGAAACTTTTTCAGATTTTTTATGGTGTTTATTGCATCAAAACGGCGGTGTTATGGTTGAAGAAGGTCCACATTTCTTCAGAGTCGATTACCCAATGCTTCCGTGGCTTGGTGTTATGATTTTAGGCTATTGTTTAGGACAATTATATACTAAGACATTTCCAGCTATTAAACGTCAAAAGTATCTTTTAATGACTGGTGGTTCCATGTTGTTGTTATTTGTTATTCTGAGAACATTCAATTTATACGGAGATCCTTATTTTTGGTTTGATGGACAACTTCCCTTTTTTAAATCGTTTGTTTCCTTTTTAAGAATTGAAAAGTATCCGCCATCCTTACATTATGTATTGGTGACCATAGGTGTTTGTTTGATAATGCTCAGTTTATTGGAAAAAGCAAAAAATAAAATCACAGATTTTCTGCTTGTTTTTGGAAGAGTTCCGCTCTTTTTCTACTTTTTACATGTCGGAGTGATTCATTTATCTAGTATGCTGCTAAAGCCATTATTTGGAGGTTCTATGTATGATAGTATTATGAATTATGAAAACATTCAAAATGGTGCTAAAAGCTATTTAGGCACAGATTTACTTGGCGTTTATATTGCTTGGATTATCATTGTAGCTGCGCTTTATTATCCGTGTTTAAAATATATGCAGTATAAAGCAAATCACCCTGAAAAGAAATGGTTGAGTTATTTGTAAAATCTATTTTATTCATCAGTAGTAGCGTTACACTTTCAAATCAACACATTTTCAAATCGATTCATTTTATAGCAAACTTACACTTCTTTATGCCCTTTCGTAAAAAGTGAACTCATCAATACTTTTTCTTTGTCGCCTTCTTTCACAGCGGCAAACTTTGGTGCAATGACACTTGCTAGTACTGCGCAAAGTAATGACAACCACAAGCCGCTAACAGGTATTACATAGCCTAGCGTAAAACGAAATACTAAGAACAATGTCATAAAGGCTATAAGATTCAAAATAAGTGCTTTTGTTTTTGGTTTCATCTGTATCTTTTTTTAATCTTCTTGGTTATCTTGATGTTTGGCTTTTTTACTACCTGCGTACATTTCGTACTTCACCAAACGCGATTCAAGCTTTCCGTTAAATACTTTTATTTTTCGTGATGGACGCAATCCAACATGTTTCAACGCTTCCATGTTTGAGGTAATAAACCAAGCATCTGTATTGGCATATCCTTGTTTTAAAGTATCACCAATTTCGGCGTAGAATTCTTCCATATCAATATGCAATCGTTCGCCATACGGTGGATTAAATAAGATATGAAGCTTCTCATCACCTTCTTTTTTAGTTTCAAAGAAGTTTTGTTGACTTATCTTTATATAATCGCTCAAATTAGCATTCTTTACATTGTCTTTTGCTTTCTGAACTGCTGAAGGTGCTTTGTCGTAGCCATAAATATGGTGGTGAAATTCGCGGATTTTTCTTAGACATGATTCTTCAATCTTTTCAAATAAATCTACATCCCAATCGGACCATTTTTCAAAACCAAATTCTTTTCGGTTGATATTTGGCGGAATATTACAGGCAATCATGGCTGCTTCAATAGGAATGGTGCCACTTCCGCACATCGGATCGAGCAAATCGCATTGTCCGTCCCAACCTGACATCATTACCAATCCTGCAGCTAATACTTCATTGATAGGTGCAATATTCGTCGCTGTTTTATAGCCACGTTTGTGCAACGAACCGCCCGAACTGTCTAATGAAATAGAACAATCGTTGTTTTGAATGTGTACATGAATTCGGAGTGTTGGGAATTTAATATCCACATTTGGGCGTTTTCCTTCTGTATTCCGGAACTTATCCGCAATGGCATCTTTTGTTTTTAACGCAATATATTGCGAATGCGTAAATTGTTCCGAAGCCACCGTAGCATCAATAGCAAAGGTTTGTTCATGCGTTAGGTATTTGTCCCAGTGCATATTATACACTTGATCGTATAAATCTTTTTCATTTTTAATTTTAAAATATCGGATCGGTTTTAAGATTTTTATTGCCGTACGCAAGCATAAGTTTGCTTTGTACATAAATCCTTTATCGCCTCTAAAAGTTACGTTGCGCGTTCCTTTGCGGATATCTTGCGCACCTAACTTTTTCAATTCTTCTTCCAATAAGTCTTCAAAACCATGTAAGGTTTTGGCAACCATTTTATAATTATCTTCCATGTATTACTCTGCTAAAACGCAAAAGTACGTTAATTTACGAATGTAGCAATTGTTCTATGTACTAATGATTTAATTTGAAGATTTGAAAATTGGTCAATTTTGAGAATAGCGTTAATTAGAAGAAATCCCCGTGGAAGTCATAAAAGCCCTGTACACCAAAAAGTCTAACGATTTTATATCATAATCGGTAGTTGCTTCTTTTTATTCTAATTTCTTTAAGCTATAAATCAAATCAAGTACGCGATACACGCTTTTTTTACTGTCAAAAAAGAAACCTGTTGAAGAATTAGGGTGTGACTCTCGAACAAATTGAAGAATGTGTATAGGATCTTCTGCCGTACCTTCAAATCTATAGGTAAGTTTGGTTGTATTTAAGTTATAGCTATGATTAAAATCAAATATCTTTTCTTCGGTATTATAGAAGATTTCAGCATTTTTCAAATCGGTACTTATACAATGCTCTTTTAATACACTTTCCAATTCATTTATGATTTCATCTTTAGATTGTGCATTGATATTTAATGTGATCAGCGAAATAATTGTAACTAATAGTAATCTCATAATTAATTGTCTATTTTATATTTTGTAATTTTTCAAAGTGTATACTTTCTAAATGCAAGTGTTTTTTAGGGCGTACCTACTACAATTGATTGACTCCATTTCCAACCGTAATACAAATCTTGAATATTTTGTTGATAGGTATTTCCATAGGTAGGATCGCTCACAATGATGGAACCATTTTGCGCTATTCCTTGAAGCATTATGAAGTGCCCAATTTCTGGGTTGTTGGTAGGATTTACGAATGCTATGACTTTCCAACCACTTAATAAGGTATTGTATAATTGTTGCGGATTTGCTGGGTAATTTACAGCCGAAGCTTTGAAATTATAGGATCTTAAAACATTCATTACTTCTAGCGTAGATGCAGGTCTGTTTTGTGGCCAACCTACCAATCTTGAAACGATATTTGCCTGAGAAACATTCACATTTGCCTGATACAAAGAACTTTGAATACAAGAAGCCCAACACCACATGGATTTCTCTTGCCTATTAATTTGAGCATTTAAAATGTTTGAAGAAACTACTAAAAATAGAATTAAAATACTCTTTTTAAAAAATTGTCTTGTTGTTTTCATTGTTTTCTTTCTTTATGGTACGTTTTCAATAAGTATGCCGTAATACACAAATATACAGAAATTTGTTTTTAGCACATTTTTGAAATAACACGTTGAATTTCACTGAAACCATTCAAATTATTACACCGCTGTGAAAAGTCTCAACTTTGATCTCTATGACTTTAGACAAAAAGCATACCATAATTATTTGACGTACTTTCATAAAAGAATATTTTTCAACACATTAACTTTTAGAATTCCTGCTACTATTGCTTCTATCAGTTCTTGATCGTATATGTAATTACTAGCACTAGAAAATATATTAAAAATCAGTATATTAACCAACAAACAAGGGTGTTTTTCCTACGTTAACTTATTATGTATCAAGTACATTTGTAGCATATTAACCATTAAATTAAAAGTTATGCCACATTATGCACAAGGAACAAATGGATAGACCAAATTAAGCGGATATCAAGCGATATGGGATCCAAAAATTGATTTAGGAAAGTTTTATTTTACAACATTCAAAGGTGTTCGTGAAGAAACACCATACATGACTGCTGAAAACTTTGCGAACGTTATTGATATTTTAAGAAACGAATCGCCTGTATACGGAAACGCATCAACAGGTTCTGTAACTACGCAAGGAGAAACCGTAGGAGACGGAGAATAAGAAAGCTAGAACCTTTCCACACCTATTTAAAAGTAAAGAGGTTGTCTGAAAAGCTAAAATAAATTAAATTGTCACATTGAGCGCAGTCAAAATGCTTTGAAAAACAGAATATTATGTT
>CAYGPQ010000161.1:0-5563 GCA_964351775.1 uncultured Kordia sp.
TTGGTATGTTGGTATGTTGGTATGTTGGTATGTTGGTATGTTGAATTTAAACTTTTACATTTATAATTTAGCATTTAACATTTATAATTTCACACATTTCATCATTCGGTCTACGCCAAAAATATCTTTGCGCAATTCGATGTTTTGAAATTGTTTCTTCCGAAGTAAATCGATCATTTCTTTGCCTAAATACTGATTGATTTCAAAGTATAATTTTCCAGAGGATTTTAAATGCGCTTTCGCGAGATTGGCTATTTTGTCGTAAAAAACTAGCGGATCATGATTATCTACAAACAATGCTGAATCTGGCTCGTACGCTAATACATTTTTATGCATGGCTTCTTTTTCCAAATTTCGCACATAAGGTGGATTCGAAACAATGATATCGAAATCTGTATGTTCCATCGCTCCTAACCTATTTAAATCATGCAACGCCAACACATCTGCTTGCACAAATTGAATGTCAACTTCATTGATTTTAGCATTTTCTTTGGCAACTTTCAGTGCTTCTTCAGAAATATCGATCGCACAAACTTCCCCATTCGGCACATTCTTTTTCAATGCAATAGGAATGCAACCACTTCCTGTTCCAATATCTAAAATTCGAATTGTTTTGTCAGAATCATTTTCAACTTTAAGATCGTCTAACATCCATTGCACCAATTCTTCCGTTTCTGGTCGTGGAATTAAGGTGTGTTCATTTACGTTAAATTCCAATCCAAAAAAATGTGCTTTCCCCAAAATATGCTGAATTGGTTTTTCGAGTTTTAATTCACTTAACGCCGCAAATATTGGTGTTTCTTGTGTTTTCGTAATGACAATTTCTGGATCTAACGCCAACGCAAAACGCTCTAACCCAAAAAAGAATTCTGTTAACATAAAGAAAAAGCTATTGACCTCATCTTTTCCGTAAATTTCATCCAATTCGTGATGGAATATGTTTTGTATGTCTTTTAGTTTCAAAATTTCCAGTGTATTACTAAGTTTTTGGTTCAAGATTCAAGGTTCAAAGCTAGAAATCCATTATTACTAATCCCTAATATCCAACACCTAATCCCTAAAAAATCAAGATAACTCCTTCAACATCCATATATCACACGAATAATGTCCTGTGTTTCCCAATGGTTTATCTAAATGTTTAAAACCAAACGATTCGTAGATGTGAATTGCCGCTTTAAATAATGGCGAAGATTCCAAATAACATTGCTCATAACCAAAATCTTTTGCCGCTTCTAAACATTTGGCAAACAGCAATTTTCCGTATCCTTTTCCTCTTGTTTTTGCCAAAAAATACATTTTTTGTAATTCACACACGTTGTCTGTATTGTCTCGCAATTGCTTAATTCCTGCGCCACCAACTACTTCCCCATCAACTTCAATGACATAATATACTTCGCGATCGCCTTGATACGCTTCAAACAAAGCATCTGTTTCTGGATCTTCGTATGCGGTGCCAACTAATGCCATGTTAAATTCGGGAAAAGCCGCTCTGATATAAGTAGCGACTTCTTTGTTGTCTTTTTGTTGTATTTCTCTAATAATCATATTACTAACTAAAATTATCTTTTAAATTTTTTTCGACTGCATCTCGACTGCGATCGATGTGACACGCTCAAATGACAGTTTAAAAAACTATACAATTTTTATATCGTATTTATTTAACAATCCGTGAATTTCTGCTCGTGAAAATTTTGCTTTTTTAAGCTGATTCAAAGCTGGATCAATAGTATAATTGTACGCGGTACTGAAATCAGCTTTTTCTAAATTGGTATCCTCAAAAATAGCCTGTTGTAAATCGCAATCTTCAAAGACGGAATTTTCTAAATCAGTCGCTATAAAATCAACTTGTCGCAAATTAGATTTTGTAAATGTGGTATTTTTAATCTTCAATTCGGCAAACGAAGCTAATTCTAATTTACACGCTTGAAATGTCACCGAAAACATAAAATCATTACATTGACTAAAATCGATCCCTAACAATTTACAATTCACAAAATCGACTTCGTTAAACGACGTGCTTTTTACTTTTGCATTGGTCATATCACAGGTATCAAACGTACATTCCAAAAACGACATTGTCGTCAAAAAAACGCCTTCAAACTTACAATTGATAAACGTGCAATTGTCATATTCCCCTTTTGGGAATGTTTGTTGTGTGTAATCGATCTTTCTAAAAACTTGATCGTGATAAAATTCTTGACTCATTTTTGTGTGTGCTTCAAATAGAAATTATGTAGTTTTGCGATGCTGTGAAGATACTAAATTTGGTTGTTTGTTGCTAGTTGTTTGTTATTGGTTTTTATGAAAACAAATTTCGTCAAACTGAACCATGTGCTGAACTTGATTCAGTATTGATTCAGTTTCTCATAACAGTACAATTTAATTATATATTATGAAAAAGCTCATCCTTATTCCAATTTTATTACTCATCATAAGCTGTAAAGTCAAAGAAAAACCGCTATTTGTAAAGGTTGACAATATGGTAGTGGTAGATGCGACTTTGGACACTATTGAATTGACTGCTGATGCGTATTTTATCAATCAAAATGATGTTGGTGGCAGTTTGGAAAGTAAAGGAATTGAAGTATTTGTCAATGATATTTCGGTTGCCCACGTGAGTTCTGAATCGTTTAAAGTTCCGGCGAATAAAGAATTTTCCATTCCGCTAAAAGTAATCATTCCAACAAAAAAAGTGCTAGAAAGCAATAAAAATGGACTTTTAGGAGGCATTTTAAACAGTATTGTCAATCAAAAAATGAAAGTGCAATATAAAGGAACAATTACTTATACTACCTTTGGTTTTTCATATGATTATATTGTTGATCAAACCCAAGATGTAAAAATAAAAATTTAGTGAAAAACAGTCACGAAGCATATATACGACGTTGTTTACAATTGGCTGCAAACGGTTTGCAAGCTGCGATACCAAATCCTTCGGTAGGTGCTGTGATTGTGCATAATAATGTGATTATTGGCGAAGGTTACACGAGTGCGTATGGCGGAAATCATGCGGAAGTAAACGCAATTCATTCCGTAAAAGACAAATCGTTAATAAAAAATTCGACAATATATGTTTCTTTAGAACCGTGTAGTCATTTTGGAAAAACGCCACCGTGTAGCGATTTAATCATCAAACACGGTATTCCGAAAGTTGTTGTTGGAACCATTGATCCGTTTGCAAAAGTAGCAGGGAAAGGTATTGAAAAGCTCAAAAACGCAGGTTGCGAAGTTATTGTTGGTGTGTTGGAAGCTGAATGTGTCGCATCCAACAAACGATTTTTCACCTTTCATCAACATAAACGTCCGTATATTATACTGAAATGGGCACAAACGCAAGATGGTTTTATCGATAAGATTCGACAAAAAAATGATCCGATTCAACCTAATTGGATTACTAACAAATTTTCGCGTCAACTCGTACATAAATGGCGAAGTGAAGAAGCTGCTATTTTAGTCGGAACGAATACAGCTATTACTGACAATCCGAAATTGAGTACACGCGATTGGCATGGGGAAAATCCAGTTCGAATAGTTTTAGATAAATCGTTGCGAATTCCAGAAAGTTATTCGTTGTTTGATCAAACTATAAAAACCATTGTATTGACTGAACAGCAAAAAGAGAACAACGGAACTATTATCTTTGAAGTGATTGATTTCTCTAAAAATATCGCTTCTCAAATTTGTGAAGTTTTATACAAACATGAATTACAATCGGTGATTATTGAAGGTGGAAAACAAACCTTACAAACGTTTATTGATGCAAATCTTTGGGATGAAGCGCGCGTTTTTACAGGAAACCTATCATTTCAAACAGGGATTGAAGCTCCAAGGCTAGAAGGGAAACTTCAATCTGAACAAAAAATTTTAGACAATTCATTACATATTTATATAAATGATTAAGAATCTTATTTTCGATTTTGGCGATATTTTCATCAACCTAGACAAACCTGCAACAGCGCGCGAATTGGAAAAATTGGGCGTTACTGATTTTACACCCGAAATGGTTCAAAAGAATCAATTGTATGAAAAAGGTTTGATGACTACCGAAGCGTTTGTTGATTTTTATCATAATGAATTTCCAAGCGCAACCAAAAAAGGATTGATTGAAGCTTGGAATGCTATTTTACTAGATTTTCCAAAACATAGACTGAAATTTATTCAACAATTGGCCAAAGACAAAACGTATCGTTTATTGTTGTTGAGTAATACGAATGATTTGCATATTTCGTGGATTCAACAAGATTGGGGAATGGAATTATACAACGAATTTGCCACTTGTTTTGAGCAATTTTATCTTTCACACGAAATCAATCTTAGAAAACCTGACGCGAATATTTACGAATTTGTATTGCGTGAAAACAATCTAAAAGCTTCGGAAACCTTATTTATTGACGATACCGCAGAAAACACGGATTCTGCTTCACAACTAGGAATTCATGTTTGGAATTTGATTCCGGGCGCAGAAGATGTTGTAGATTTGTTCACGCACAAAAAATCACTATTTTGATTTACCTCATCCTCAGTATTTTAATTTCGAGTTCATTATTTGTCATCTTTAAACTATTTGATACCTATCAAGTGAACACGTTTCAAGCCATCGTTGTCAATTATATGGTAGCGTTTATCTGCGGATTTTTCTTTTATGGAAATGGTGTTACGCTTGTGGAAATAACCCAAAAACCTTGGATGATTGGTGCCGTTTGCTTAGGAATTCTGTTTATTTCTATTTTTATTTTGATGGCACTCACGGCGCAACGAAACGGGCTTTCCGTAGCTTCGGTTTCCAGTAAAATGTCGGTCGTAGTTCCTGTAATTTTCGCGGTGATTGTATACCATGAAAAGCTAAGTTTCTTAAAAATTATTGGAATTATTTTAGCATTACTCGCAGTCTATTTAACCACAGTTAAAAAAGATGGTGCTTCGTTTGATCGTAAAAAACTACTATTTCCAGCCCTGTTATTTATTGGTTCTGGTGTAATTGACACTGCCATAAAATACATGGAAACAAGATATGTTGCAGAAGGCGAAACACCTATTTTTTCGGCGGCAATTTTTGGTTGTGCTGCGATTATAGGAATTGTGGTGATCACCATTAGGCGCGATTTTAAGATTACCGGGAAAACAATCCTTGGCGGAATTGCACTCGGAATCCCAAACTTTTATTCGATAGTTTTCTTATTAAAAGCCTTACGACCCGATCAATTAGGCGATAGTTCCACGGTTTTCCCGATAAATAATGTGGCAATTGTGATGTTATCCACTATTTTTGGAATTCTTATTTTTAAAGAGAAACTCATCTTAAAAAACTGGATCGGAATTGGAATCGCAATTGTGAGTATTGCATTGATAACTATTTCGGCGCAACAGTCATAAACATATAAATATTGGAAACCAAAGACACGTATAAAACCATTGACATTCCTTCGGAAGAAGTACTATTCAAAGACCGAAATAGTAAATTCTTTGGCTATGCGTTTCCTGTTTTCAATGAAGATGATGTAAGAGATCATTTGGAAGCTTTGAAAAAAAGTCATCATTCCGCGCGACATTTTTCTTATGAGTG
>CAYGPQ010000162.1:0-5538 GCA_964351775.1 uncultured Kordia sp.
CACCGAAATTATTGTTAAATTAAAAGAAAAAGAAAAATATTATTACGACGAGAGTCATACACTTTCTATGTTATTTGAAATTAAAATTTTAAAACTTAATAATACAATTTACAGGGCAAATCTTTTATATACTAAAAGCGCATCTTCTCTTTCAGAAGCATTAAATAAAATATACGCTGAACTTAATTTAAAATTACAAATTGAATTAGATCAACATTTAGCATATGAAAAGATAATGGTTACTGACAAAAATAATAGCGATATAACTCTTAACAAAGGTCTGTTTCAACAGGTGTATGACAATCAATATTTTTATGTTTTAGATACAATCAATATGTATAAAAAAGCACTTTTAAGAATATATAAATCTGAATATTCAGAATCTAAAGCTTTTCCTATCTGGGGGCAAAGAAACATTTCTAAAGGTGATTTACTTACAAAAATTGAAAACCCAAAGTTAAATTCTTGGAGTATAGGTTTTTTACAAAGCTATATGCCGTTCACAGCAGACATTAACACAAACTATTCATTTTCAAAAAATAAACTATCTATAAATACAACAGAGTTATACGTTGGATATCAACAAAACATTAATAAAATTAAGCCATCTTTTTATATTAGAATTGGTGGTATATATGGAGATCTTTCTGGATTTACAGTTGGAACTGGCTTAGGCTTAAATTTTGATATATTGAAGGGATATATTTCAATAAAACCATTTTTGGGAATTGGTTTTATTACTTTATCTCATGATATTGAAGAAAATATTAAAAATAGTATTTTAAATAGTTTAGGAAATAGGGAAAATTGGTTTCTAGAGGATACTGCAACTTCAAATTCTTACTACTTAAATAATGGAATAAGTGCTATTTTTCACATTGATAATAAAGAGCGTTTCTTTTTGAACCTAACTCTTGGGATAAAAACATTTAGCGAAATTAATAAGAAATGGACAACAAACTATTATACTGGTGAAGAGTACGATGGTTATGGTGGAACAAGTTACGAAGATGAACAACAAATAACATTAATACCTGAATGGAAACTATTTAACAACATCAGTACAACTAATATTTATACTCAAATAGGAGTATCATATTTTTTTTGGTAGTATCTCTAGTCTTTAAACATTTTTTACTAACTAAACTATCCATAATAAGTATTAAATTATATGAAAAATTAAATAGTGATTTTAATTTTTCAAGTATTAGGATTAAAAAATATTATTGTAGATAACAGTTTTTAATAATGTGAGGATATTTAAAAAATTATATCTTTTGTATTATCTTCATATTTAGGTATTAAGTTGATGATTTTTTTACCGCCTATCACTTCCTCTAAATCTACTATAAAAACTCCATACTTATCTTTTATATATTCTTTATCTGAAAACCACATGTATTTATAAACTACTTTTCTCTCTTTGGATATTTCTTCGAAGTATGAAATTTTCCAACGGGCAATTAGTTTGAAGCCCAATAGATTTTTAATATCAATTGCATTTTTTATGATTGATGTGCTGTTATCGAAATTGATACTACTATTATTGTCTCCAAAACCAATCTTATTAATATTTGATTCCTTCGAAGGTTTTAATATACTTTGAGTATGAAGTTCTCTATAATCATTTAAATCACTTTCAATTTGATTTCTACTATTATATTTTGAATTTAAAAGTGAAAAATAATTATCCGGTAAAGTCTTGTGTAAAATTGATGCTAGAAATAATTCATCTTTGTTTGAATAAAAATAATAATCAATATCAGCTTTAACATTTATTAGTGTAGAGTGACCAATATTGGTAAGATTAACATAGTAAGTGCCTTCTTCATTTTCATTTTCTACATAACTAAGCAAAAACTGAGCAGGAATGGATTTTCTGTCTTGAATTAACTGCTCTTGGAATTGTTCAACTTGTGAATTGATCGTGTCTTTTGTGCTTAAATTAGATAAATAATAACCAAACCAAGAACTAGCTAAAAAACCTAAAGGCACGATAACAGCTTTTCTTTTGTCAAAAACTTTTTCATACAAATAATATTTATTGTAGAGATATCTAAAGGAGTTTGTTCTATTGTACTGAAGGTATTTAACGTTTAGCTTTTGATTTATAATTCCTTGATCAAAATAATATCTTCTTATATTGTCAAGATGAGAATCTTTTACCTCATTTGTTTTTTTATAGTTGCAAATCCCTATGTTTTTGATAATAGTTTCATCATAATCTAAATACTTTTTCTGGACTTTTCCTATCAAAGAAGCCGTATCTTTATTTTCATTAATTAATGATATGGCTTTGTCAATTATTCTTGATATTCTACTTATGATATTTGGATTTTCCTTTGTGAAGTTGTGATTAGCGACAAAGCTTCCAAAATAAAAAGGTTCTCTATCTAAAACATCAGGAATTATTGCTTTATCATTAGGAAAAAGTAATTTACCGATCCCTTCTTCAATGATCTTAGAGGCAATAGGATTATTAGTGAGAAGTATATCTATTTCTCTGTCTTGTAATTTTTTGGATTGATTTTTTGGATTGATTTTGACTAAATTATTTTCATCAAATCTTATTCCTTTTATAATTAATATTTTTTCTAGCCAAGCTTTATATGCTGATGTTGGGAAATATCCAATTTTTAAGTTTTTACAATTTTTTTCATCCGAAAATTCAAAATCTTTATTTGCTAACAAAAAGCTTATTGGGTGTTGATCATCTTCAAATATTCCACTTAAAAAAGATAATTTAGCTCGCTTTTTAATCATTAACATAAACGCTATTGGCAAAGCACAATATCCACCGAAACTAATTTCATTGTTAGTCATGATTGAATTGACTAACTCTTCTGCTGTGTCGAATTTCTTAAATTCAACATTAATTAAACCAAATTCTTTAAATAATTTTTTTTCTTTTGCAATAAAAATTGGCAGACTTATTCTAAGATTTGAATAGCCTATTGTAATCTTCTCATCAATTATTTTTGTCTTTATCACCAATTAACAAATTTATTTTCAAGTATTCTTAAGAAATAATTTAACATCATACCTATAGTTCCTAATAAAATAGCATAAGCATACACATAAGCAATTTTATAGTTGGATTGATAACTAGTAATAGATTCACCAATCCCATATTCTGGTCCAATAATCATTTCGCTAACAATTATGATGATTATGGAGAATGATATTATAGTTCTTACAGTACTAAAGAATAAAGGTAGGACTTCAAAAAAAACAATATTTTTGAATAAAAAATATTTTGAAGGTTTTGCAGATTCAATTGCTTCAAATCTTTTAGAAGAAATACTTCTGATAGCATCTGCTATTTGTAGTATAATTATTGGTAGTGCGCCAAATATAACGAGCCAAACTCTCCATTCATCACCTTGCTCATCCTGAAAATTCACTAATATATAGAGCATTACGATTGGAGGTATTGATCTCCAGAAATCTAAAAACCAATTTGAACTTACATATAGTCTTGTGTTAAAACCAATTAAAAAACCTAAAATAGTACCAGAAACTATAGTAATTATACTTGATTTCACTATTAAAATAAAGGTTGCTACAATATCATAATAATTGGACTTAAAAATATCGATGAAAGAGAAAAAAACAGTGTCAATTTTTGCGAACCATAAATTATTCATTTCAACAGTAAAAGATATAAGCGACCAAATAATTAGTGTTAGGACAAGAAAGCTTAATTGATATAATTTCTGGGTAGATTTTCTCATAAAACGAGATTTAAATTGTATTTAGTATTTAATTTATTTACAAATAGAGGATATTCATCTTTTTTTATATTTGAATTTTCTTCACCTAAGAAAATCTGATTATTAGTATTGTAATTAAATATAAATAGCGTGTCTGTAAAATCTATAATCTCTTCGAGATTGTGAGAAACTATTATTGTTGTTATTTTATTCTTTCTAATATATTTTAAAATATCATTTCTAAATTTTAGTCCTTTATTAAAAATATCAATAGCAGCAAATGGTTCATCTAATGCTAATATATCTGGTGAAATTACAACAGATCTTAGTATTGATATTATTTGTTTTTGCCCTCCGCTTAACTCTGTGATTTTTTTCACAATTATATTTCCATTCACTTTTTTTGCAAATCCATATTCTAAAAAAAAATCCAATTCACTTTTAAACCCAATGTCATTATAAAAATTATTTAATCGATTGCTGATCTCATTTTTACTTAATTTATAAGCTTCCATGAGTAGATTAATGTTTTTCTTTATAGAAAACCATGGATAAATAGACGAGTTATAATCTTGTGGCATGTAAACTGTTACAAGATTACCTGTAAACTTTTTATATATAATTGAATTTAGGTTGTTAATTTTTAACTTATTAGCTGTTCTTACTAATGCTTTAAGTAGTGTAGATTTTCCAACATGATTAGGACCAAAAAAGCCAACTATATCGCCATCTTCTATTTGCATATTTGGAACATAAACAACTTCTTTGTTGTTTTCATAAGACAGTCTTAGCTCACTAATTTTAATTTTAGCCATTTTACTAATCAATATTTAAGTTGAACTCCATTTAAATTAATATCTTTAGGTAAAATTTTCTTCTCTAAATAGTATTTTTTTAAATCAATTAAATTCGTCTCCATAGTCTCATTAACTTTTTTAAATTTAGAGTCTGGGAAATAACTTACGATTTCGGAAAACGCTTTTGGTAGATAAGGTTTTTTCGTTTTTTCGTTTATTTTCCCCATAATGAGATTTGCTTCCTTTGGATTTTGATTAATAAAATCAATTGCCATATCAATAGCCTTAGCAATCTTAATAACATCTTCTTTGGAATTGTCATAGTAATCTCTTCTAACATTAAAACTTCCAAAATAAAACTCACTAAACTTAGTAGTGCCTGGGACTAAATTACTACCTAGTTTATATCCTATCCCCTTACTTTTAACTATAGTAGCAGCTGGATCATTCGTGAATAAGGCATCAACTGTTCCATTATTCAACGAATTAGCCTGCATATTGGGTTTAATATAACTTATAGTTACTTTTTCTAAATCTACATTGTTATACTTCAGAATGTCTTGTATCCAAACTTCATAAGCACGAGTTGGTAAAATTCCTATTCGTTTGCCTTCAAGATCTTTAATAGATTTTATATTTATAGTATCTTTCACAATCAGTTCACTAATTGGATGATTTTCATCTTCATACATCCCACCAAGAAATAATAATTCTTGGTTACTTTTAGCCATTGCACCAAAGGTTATTGGAAGTGCACAAAATCCACCTAGATCAATCTTACCACTAATTATTGCATCCATCATTGGCTGGGCAGTTATATATGACTTTAGAGATACATTTTGTAAACCTACTTCATTAAAATAATCATTTTCATAAGCAACAATTACTGGTAGTGCAATTCTAAGATGAGGATATCCTATTACAATTTCTTTATTGGACTGATTTTTTTCATTCTCATTTTGATTGGGATTCAAATAAAAATATAAACCAATTAATATTGATAATGATAAAACCCCTAGTATTATGGC
>CAYGPQ010000163.1:0-5409 GCA_964351775.1 uncultured Kordia sp.
GTGGATAATTAAATCTACAGCTTCTTTTTGAGTACAAGAAAAAATTATAAATGATAGTATGAAAAGTAAAATTCCTTTTTTCATTCGGTTATTTTTTGGTTTGAAGTTTTAAAAATACAACTTTTAACTGTGTTGTTGAATTGCTTTTTTACTTCTTGCTAAAAATTCACAAAAAAAAGCGTCCAATGTGAGTTGAACGCTTTTCGTATGCTGTGTGAGCTATTTTTAGAAATCAAATTTATAAGTCGCGCCTGCCAAGATTTGAAACTGCTGCACAGGAAAGTTTACCCAACGTTGATAATCTTGATTGGCAATGTTGTTTGCTTTTACAAACGCTGAAAGTCGGTCATTAAAGCGATAACCAACATGTGCATTTACGTCAAAAAAACTATCTAATGTAACTTCTTCTTGTACTGGAGTGAATGTTAGTCCAGCTGTGACCAAGTCTTTACGTTCGCCAATGTAGAAGATATTTGCGCCAGCAAACCAGTTTTCCGTGATTTGATAGTCTGCAAAAATAGACGCTTCTATATCTGGTAAGTTCCACGCTTCTGCTTGCTGATCTGTGCTGTAATTGAAATATTCTGCTTTGACTCCAAATTTGAAATTGCTTGTAATGTCTACATTTAGTTCTCCAAATACCGAAATGGTACTTACATCATCATATACAACTCCAAACGAGTTTCCGTAGGTATAGCCATTGTCTACATTGCTAGAAGGATTAAACTGATTTCGTTGAAATAATGCTTTGTTGTTTTCTGAAATGTAAGAACCTCTCAGATTGTAACTTACGTTTGACGTTAGCTTTCCTTTGATTCCTAAATATCCATTGTATTGTTGATCGGTTGGAGCAATTCCCAATGTTGGCGACACAAAGTTGTTCGTTTGTACAAAGTCGTAATACGAGTTTTGTTGTAAGTCACCTTCTAATCCCGCGTACGCGATGACATTATCACCATTCAATCTGTATTGCGCTGTGATTCTTGGATAGATAAAGAAGTCGCTATCGCTATTTTCCGCATCTAAACCATAATAGATTGCCGCGCCTAAGTTGACCGTTAAATCATCACGCAGAATGACTAAACTTGGAGAGATTCCAGCTTTTAGAATACTGTAATCAATACTTCCTGTTCCTGAGAAATTGTTTTCAAATGTTCCGCCAACATAATCTACATCAACAGTTGTTTTGATGAGTTCGCCCGCAATTTCTACTTCAAATTCTGGTTGCAAGATTAATCTGTTTTCACCTGAACTGAACGCGTCAAACATACGTCTGTACAGAATTTTTCCACCGTTGAAAAATGAGTCATCCATTTTTACATCTGCGCCCAAGTATACATTGTGATAGGTTTGTTGTTCGTTAATTGTTACTATTTGATCTGTTGTTGAGATGAATTCTGGCAGTCCATACCAATTGTAAATTTGATGTTGGTATCCAAATTTGGCTTTCCATGATAAGTCTCTACCGCGATTGATGTATGCCAAATCGAGTTTTGTATCAAAAAATTTATCATCTAATACTATATTGTCAATTCCACCTTGTGAGGAGTGATGGCGCAATGAAACATCAAACGTTTCGTCTCTGCTGATTGCTCTACTGGTGTAAAAATCTAGTGCAGCCGTGTTATAGTTTCCCAAACCGAGCGAAAGATAGGTATTGTATAGTTTCTCCCGTTTTGCTTTCTTTAAACCTTCTGCTTTTCCTTTGGCTGGCGTAAACGTAGAAGCTACTGGAAACGAAAATATAGCATATTTGATTTCCTTTTTTGCTCCAGTTTCTTTGTCATTCAACGAAGGTGTTTGTTTTATTTTGAAAGCATCAGATACAGAAGGCGTATACGGTTTTACCACATTGACAACTTCCGTTCCAATAGTTTCTTTTTTGTCCTTATCCTTGTCTTTATCTTGAGCAATCGCCAAATTTGCCATGAAGAAGATCACTAGTATAAAACTCGATTTTAATAGTTGATTTCGCATGTGTTGCTTGCTTTGTATGTTTGTGTTTGATTTCAAAATGTCGCTTTGGTATTAGTTTCCATCTTCTTTTTCGGTGGGTGTTACCGATGAATTACGCTTAGCTTCCGCAGTTTTTATTTTTGCTAATTCAGCTTCTGCTTTTGCCACTTCTTCTGGATATTTTTCAAAGTTTTTGATGACACTTTCCAAAATATAGGTGGCTTGGAACGAATCTTCTAACGCATAGAAATTTTTAGCCATGACAATTAATCCTTTCGCGCCAAATTGTTTGTAACTCGAATAGTTTTTAACCAGTGTTTGCACCACTTTGTTGGAACCTTCATAATCGTTTTCTTTGTTTTTGAAATACGCATCGTAGTATAACGCTTCTGCCGCTAGTTTTCCTGTCGCGATTTTTTGTACTTCTGCATACGCTTCTTTTGCTTTGTCTTCATTGTTGGTTGCAATTGCTGAACGTGCAATGATCACGTGTGCATCACTTTTGATACGATTGTCAACTTTGTCATTTGCCAATACTTTTTCAGCATAACTTACCGCAGCTTCATAGTTACTCAATTCGTAGTTAGCTTTCATTAGGTTTGATTGTGCAAACGTGATGTTTTGTGGAAAATCAGCACTTTCTTCCAATCGTTTTAATACCGGAATTGCTTTGGTATAATTGTCCGTTTCTAACAATACTTGCGCCAATCGTGCTAAGGCTTGCTCCGTATATTCATTTCCTTCATTTTGTAATACGTATTCGTAATACGGAATGGTTTTTTGTGTTTCTCCTTTGCTGAAATACGATTGTGCTAGGTAGAAATTTGCTTTTACAGCATGTAATCCATTTGGAAATTGCTGAATGTATTTTTCAAAACCTTCAATAGCTTTGTCAGTATTGTTTTGAATGAATTGTTTTTCCGCAGATTCATACGTTGCTTTGTCCAATTCGGCATCCGTAACATCGACAAAATCAAGATTTTTCACCCAATTTGCATAGACTTCTACTTGTCCCAAATCAATATAGATTAATTTAGCCGTCGCAACTGCTTGAATCGCTTCTTCTGTATTTGGAAACTTCTCCACGACCGATCGGAATTTGGTCAGCGCGACTTGTTTTTTTCCATCATTATAATTGATTAATCCTTGTTTTAAGATCGTTTTTGGCACATACGAACTTTTTGGATAGTCTTCAATCATTTTTGCATACGCATTCAAACCTTCTGTGGTGTTTCCTGCGTTGATTTGCGTATTTCCTAATTCGTATAAGGCATCATCCCGCAAGGATGAATTTTTATATTTTTTAGTAAACGCATCGAGTTCGCTGATTTTTGTGTTTGTTTTTCCTGTAAATCCGTAACTAATTGCTTTTTGGAAGTATGCGTAATCTTCATCCACACCTTTCATCGCAATCGCTTTGTCATACGATTTGATCGCATCTGCATAGTTACTCGTTACAAAATGACTGTCTCCTAAACGCAAATAACTGTCGTTCACACGACCTGTATCGTCGGTATTGTTTGCGATAAATTTCTCGAAATTCGAAATAGCACTTGCATATTCTTTTTGTTTGAAATAGGTGTATGCCAAGTTGTAATCAATGGTTTGCGCTTCTTCAGTATTTGTAATATTTGCATTGGCAAACGATTTAAAACCTTCCAATGCTACATCATAATTGTCTAATAAATAATTTGTTTCCGCGTTCCAAAAAGTGGCTCTAGCTGAATATTCTGGGGATTCGTTTTCTTTGAGCGATTTTTCAAAATAGGCAAGTGCTTCTTGATACTTACTATCGTTAAATAATTCAATCGCACGGTAAAACGCTACTTTTTGATACGTAGCTTTATCACTGTATTTTTTACTTGCTTCTAACAAGTCCAACGCTGCTTGGTAATCTTTCGACGTAATATATGAACTTACTAATAATTCTTCTAATTCTGCTTGATGTTCCGTTGCTGGGTATTTTTTTAAGTACGAAGTTAATACCGAAGGAACACTTTCGTACGGATTCCCGATTTCATAACTCAATCGCGCATAATTTAATCCTGCATCTTCCTGAATTTTTAAATCAAAATCCATTTGTGAAGCATTTCTGAAAGCATTCAACGCTTCTTGTTTTTTATCGGTATTCAAGTAACATTCACCTAAATGGTAATAGGCATTTTGCGCTACAAAATTGCTTCCACCTACTATTTTATTGAATTGACCAATAGCGTTTTCATAATCTTGTTGCTTGTAATACGCATAGCCTAATTGATAGAAATCGGTATTATTCCACTTTCCTCTTTTTCCTTTATATTCTTTTAGATACGGAATTGCTTCTGCATATTTTTTTAGGTTGAAATAACTTTCCCCTATGATTTTATTGAGTTCAGAAGCTTCTTTTCGATCTGCGTTTGGCAATTCTTTTTCAGATAAATCAATTGCTTTTTGAAAATTTCCAAGCTTGAAATTCATATCTGCTTTGAAGTATGATAACTTTTCATTGTATTCATCCTCTTCGGAAACACCTTCAAAATATTCATTGGCTTGTTTGTAATCATCTTCTTGATAGGCAATATATCCTGTATAATATTTTGCTTGCGAACCGTATTTTGGCGAATCTAATAGTTTTTTAAAATAGGTTTTTGCCTGCTCGTACTTTTTAGACGTGAAATACGCATATCCTTTTTTGAAGTTGTATTCTTCACGTTGACTATTTGTCAAGTTATTTTCACCCGATTTATCATACCATTTTAACGCATACGCATATTTCCCATTTTCAAAATAGTAATTGGCAACATCAATATAGGCTGAGTTTCGTTTGGTGCTTGTTGGATATCTTTCTACAAAATCCTCCATCATCTTATCAGCCCCTAACTGATTCAATCGCACGGCGCAATTGGCAATATAGTAAGCGCAATTTGCTTCGGTTTCATAATCGGAAGTTCCCCCTTTTACACGGTCAAAAAGTGCTTGTGATGCTTGATATTGTTTGCTATTGTATAAATGCAGTGCTTCGTTATAATCCTTTAAATCATGCGTGTAGACTTTGGTTTTTTGCGCATGCGAAAGTTGGAAACATACGAACACAAAGCATAGAATAAGTTGACGGTTTTTTTTGCTCATGAATCTTGTTGTTTTATGAGATTTGCAATAAATTGCTTTTGTATTTCTAGGTACTACAAACTTAACGCAAATATATGTGTTTCGCTAACTTTCACAACTTGCTTTTGCACTAAGAAATACATTTTTACATATTGTCATAACGCAGCTTTTTTAGGATAATTATATGAATATGGATTAAAAAAGAATTTGAACCGTTTATTTAGTATTTTCTTAACAATTTATAGAAAGAAATCACTTTTGCTTTTTCAATACATAATGCGGTTTTAAATGATCATTTTTATCAAATTGTAATTTTTGAATACTTGTTTTTATCAAATTCATAATTTGACATTAATTATATTATTT
>CAYGPQ010000164.1:0-5256 GCA_964351775.1 uncultured Kordia sp.
AACGATAGAAAATGGCAGATTTAAAAGAATTCGCAGAACAATTAGTTAACCTTACAGTAAAAGATGTTAACGAATTAGCAGCTATATTAAAAGATGAGTACGGTATTGAGCCTGCTGCTGCAGCTGCAGTTGTTGGTCCTGCTGCTACTAGTGATGGTGGTGGAGATGAAGAGCAAACTGAGTTTGACGTAATCTTAAAAGCTGCTGGTGGTTCTAAATTAGCAGTAGTTAAGTTAGTAAAAGAATTAACTGGTTTAGGTCTTAAAGAAGCTAAAGCAGTTGTTGATTCAGCACCAGCACCAGTAAAAGAAGGAGTATCTAAAGATGAGGCTGAAGGTCTTAAAGCAGCTTTAGAAGAAGCAGGAGCAGAGGTTGAGCTTAAGTAAGCTTGCCAAGCTATAAAAACTTGGTTTAGGTCTTTGGGAGTATCCCTCAGACCTAAACCCTTTTGTGTATATAAGCGTGAATACGTTTTATTTTATTTTATTTTAATCATAATACTGTCCATTGATGTTCACAAATCAGACTGAAAGATTAAATTTCGCCTCGGCAAAACATACACCTGATTATCCAGATTTCTTAGATATTCAGATCAAGTCATTTCAAGATTTCTTTCAATTAGAGACGAAATCAGAAGAGCGTGGTGAAGAAGGATTATACAACACCTTCCAAGAAAACTTTCCAATTACAGACACTCGTAATCAATTCGTATTAGAATTTCTTGATTACTTCGTCGACCCACCTAGATACAATATTCAAGAATGTATTGAAAGAGGATTAACTTATAGTGTGCCATTAAAAGCACGTTTAAAACTATACTGTACAGATCCAGAGCATGAAGACTTTGAAACCATTGTACAAGATGTATATTTAGGAACCATTCCATACATGACGCCAAGTGGAACGTTCTGTATCAATGGAGCTGAACGTGTCGTAGTTTCTCAATTACACCGTTCGCCAGGAGTATTTTTTGGACAATCTTTCCATGCAAATGGAACTAAGCTATATTCTGCCAGAGTAATTCCTTTTAAAGGATCATGGATAGAATTTGCTACTGATATCAATAGCGTAATGTACGCATACATTGATAGAAAGAAAAAATTACCTGTAACCACACTTTTTAGAGCTATCGGATTTGAAAGCGATAAAGATATCCTTGAGATATTTGATCTTGCTGAAGAAGTAAAAGTATCTAAAAGCGGACTTAAAAAAGTATTAGGTCGCAAGTTGGCTGCACGTGTGTTAAACACATGGCATGAAGACTTCGTAGATGAAGATACAGGAGAAGTAGTATCTATTGAACGTAATGAAATCGTACTAGATAGAGATACTGTTTTAGAAAAAGAACACATAGAAGAAATCGTGGAAGCTGGTGTAAAAACTGTTCTTTTACACAAAGAAGAAAACCAAGCCGGTGATTACGCGATTATCCATAATACATTACAAAAAGATCCTACGAACTCTGAAAAAGAAGCCGTAGAACACATTTATCGTCAACTTCGTAATGCTGAACCGCCAGATGAGGAAACTGCACGTGGTATTATCGATAAATTATTCTTCTCTGACCAACGTTACAACCTTGGAAATGTTGGTCGTTACCGAATGAACAAAAAGTTAGGACTGAATATCGACATGGATAAGCAAGTCTTAACCAAGGAAGATATCATCACCATCATCAAATACCTAATTGAGTTAATTAACTCTAAAGCGGAAATTGATGATATTGATCACTTATCTAACAGACGTGTTCGTACCGTAGGAGAACAATTAGCACAACAATTTGGTGTGGGACTTGCACGTATGGCAAGAACCATCCGTGAGCGTATGAACGTTAGAGATAACGAGGTATTTACACCAATCGATTTGATTAATGCAAAAACCTTATCATCTGTAATTAATTCATTCTTCGGAACGAATCAGTTGTCACAGTTTATGGATCAAACAAATCCATTAGCAGAAATCACACACAAGCGTCGTCTATCGGCTTTAGGACCTGGAGGACTTTCAAGAGAAAGAGCAGGTTTTGAAGTACGTGATGTTCACTATACACACTACGGACGTTTATGTCCAATTGAAACACCTGAAGGGCCAAACATTGGATTGATATCTTCTCTTGGAGTATTTGCGAAAGTAAATGCAATGGGATTCTTAGAAACTCCGTATCGTAAGGTAGAGAATGGAAAAGTGGATATCAACAACTTCGCGTATTTAAGTGCTGAAGAGGAAGAAGGAATGAAAATTTCACAAGCAAACATTCCAACAACTGAAGACGGTACTATTAGTGTTGAAAAAGTAATTGCACGTGAAGAAGGAGATTTCCCAGTAGTATCTCCATCAGAAATTGATTATACGGATGTTGCACCAAACCAAATTGCATCAATCTCTGCATCGTTAATTCCATTCTTGGAACATGATGATGCCAACCGTGCACTGATGGGATCAAACATGATGCGTCAAGCAGTACCATTATTACGTCCACAAGCACCAATCGTAGGAACAGGATTAGAGCGTCAAGTAGCTTCTGATTCAAGAGTATTGATAAATGCTGAAGGCGATGGATTGGTAGAATATGTAGATGCAAATAAAATCACCATCAAGTACGATCGTACGGAAGAAGAAAGATTGGTAAGTTTTGAAGATGATTCTAAAACATACAACTTAATCAAATTCCGTAAAACAAACCAAAGTACTTCTATTAACTTAAAACCAATTGTTAAAAAAGGTGATAGAGTTAAAAAAGGACAAGTACTTTGTGAAGGATATGCTACTCAAAAAGGTGAATTAGCCCTTGGACGAAACATGAAGGTTGCCTTCATGCCTTGGAAAGGATACAACTTTGAGGATGCAATTGTAATCTCTGAAAAAGTAGTTCGTGAAGATATCTTCACATCTATTCACATTGATGAATATTCAATGGATGTTAGAGATACAAAATTAGGAGCTGAAGAATTAACCAATGACATTCCTAACGTTTCAGAAGAGGCTACAAAAGACTTAGATGAAAACGGAATGATTAGAATTGGAGCTGAAGTAAAACCTGGCGACATCCTAATTGGTAAAATTACACCAAAGGGAGAATCAGATCCTACACCAGAAGAAAAATTATTACGTGCAATCTTCGGAGATAAAGCAGGTGATGTAAAAGATGCTTCGTTAAAAGCGTCTCCATCATTACACGGAGTTGTAATTAATAAAAAATTATTCTCAAGAGCAATCAAAGACAAGCGTAAAAGAGCTAAAGATAAAGAGGAAATAGCAACTTTAGAACTTGAATATACGACTAAATTTGGTGAATTAAGAGATGTATTAATCGATAAGTTATTTACCATTGTAAACGGGAAAACTTCTCAAGGAGTTCAAAATGATCTTGGAGAAGAAGTATTGCCAAAAGGGAAGAAGTTCACCTTGAAAATGTTAAACGCAGTAGAAGATTATGCGCATTTAACCGGAGGAACTTGGACTACGGATGATGATACAAACACTGCAATCGCAGATTTAGTACACAACTATAAAATCAAACTTAATGACCTTCAAGGAGCACTAAGAAGAGATAAATTTACAATATCAGTTGGAGATGAATTACCAGCCGGAATTTTAAAACTTGCAAAAGTGTATATCGCTAAAAAGCGTAAACTAAAAGTAGGTGATAAAATGGCAGGTCGTCACGGAAACAAAGGTATTGTAGCGCGTATAGTACGTCAGGAAGATATGCCTTTCTTGGAAGATGGTACGCCAGTTGATATCGTATTGAATCCATTAGGTGTACCTTCTCGTATGAATATCGGTCAAATTTATGAAACGGTATTAGGATGGGCAGGAGAAAAACTAGATAAAAAATATGCTACACCAATCTTCGATGGAGCTTCATTAGATCAAATCAATGAAATTACAGATGAAGCAGGTGTTCCAAGATTTGGACATACATACCTTTACGATGGAGGAACCGGAGAACGTTTCGATCAGCCAGCAACCGTAGGTATTATTTACATGCTGAAACTTGGACACATGGTAGATGATAAAATGCACGCACGTTCAATAGGACCGTACTCATTAATTACGCAACAGCCATTAGGTGGTAAAGCGCAATTTGGAGGACAACGTTTTGGAGAAATGGAAGTTTGGGCATTAGAAGCGTATGGTGCATCTAGTACACTAAGAGAAATACTGACTGTAAAATCTGATGATGTAATTGGTAGAGCCAAAACATACGAAGCTATCGTAAAAGGTGAACCAATGCCAGAACCAGGATTACCTGAATCATTCAATGTATTAATGCATGAATTGAAAGGTCTTGGATTAGACATTAGATTAGAAGAATAACTATAATTGCCGTGTAATTTATCAATTCCACGGCTACAATTACACATAATTCATTATCAACCATTAGTATGGCAAGAAATAAAGATAAGAATACTGTAAAGAGATTCAATAAAATCTCAATAGGTTTAGCCTCTCCAGAGTCTATATTAGCAGCATCAAAAGGTGAAGTGCTAAAACCTGAAACAATCAACTATCGTACGCACAAACCTGAGCGTGACGGATTATTCTGTGAACGTATTTTTGGACCTGTAAAGGACTACGAATGTGCTTGTGGAAAATACAAGAGAATTCGTTACAAAGGAATCGTTTGTGACCGTTGTGGTGTTGAAGTAACAGAAAAAAAAGTACGTAGAGACAGAGTTGGACATATCAACCTAGTAGTGCCAGTTGCACATATTTGGTATTTCCGTTCGTTACCAAACAAAATAGGATACCTTTTAGGATTACCATCTAAGAAATTAGATATGATTATTTACTACGAACGTTATGTAGTAATTCAGCCTGGTAATGCTAAAAATGAAGCAGGTGAAGATGTTCAAAAAATGGATTTCCTTACGGAAGAAGAATACTTAAATATTCTTGAATCGCTTCCACAAGAAAACCTATACTTAGACGATGCTGACCCGAACAAGTTTATCGCTAAAATGGGAGCTGAATGTTTAATTGAATTATTGTCAAGAATAGACTTAAATCAATTATCATTCGACTTACGTCACAAAGCAAACAACGAAACATCCAAGCAACGTAAAACGGAAGCGTTAAAGCGTTTGCAAGTGGTGGAGTCATTACGTGATGCGAACAAAAACCGTGAAAACCGTCCAGAATGGATGATCATGAAAGTTGTTCCTGTAATTCCGCCAGAATTACGTCCGTTAGTACCATTAGATGGTGGTCGTTTTGCAACGTCTGATTTAAATGATTTATACCGTAGAGTAA
>CAYGPQ010000165.1:0-5241 GCA_964351775.1 uncultured Kordia sp.
GTATCGAGAATAGTTTTTTAAATCACTAAAAGCTTATCTCGAACTCACGTTATTTTAAGCAGATAAGGATATAAACGTTCTTTTATAAAATAATTCCAACCGCCAATACAACTCTCACGTTCAAATTCGGGAATGTCATCAGGAAAGTCTTCTACAACCGTTGTAGTTACCGTGAATTGTGTTCCTTTAGTATGTGGCGCAAGTTCAAATGTTACATACGAATTCCCTTTGCAATTTTCATAGCTCCAATTGGTAACAATCTTTTGCTGCGGAACAACTTCGGTAACTGTCCAGATATGTAGAAAGTCGCGCGAAGGTGCTTTTACATTGAATTGGGTTTGAAAACCTACCTCAGCCTTAAAATCGGGAATGTTCTCAAAAAACCATTGCTGCATTTGGTCAAGTTCCGTAATAGCATTCCATACAGTTTCAGTAGAAACTTCAAATAGTTGTGAGACGATGATTGGTGGTTCGGTGGTTTTCATAGGATTCAGTTTTTATAAAGGTAGTGGTTTTTGTTGATTTTAATGTAAGCATCAGAATTCACTATGAACTTTTTAGAAATATTATTAATACTTTTTTCTTGATAAAAAAGTATCCAAAAAAATCAAGTCTGTATATAGGAAATTGCTGCGCACCATTCGTTCTCAAAGCTACATGCGTTAAGCTGCGCTTTGCACTTCCGCTTCTCCTCTCATTATTTCTTAATACAGACCGAAAACAATCTATTAATTAAAGAACAGGCTTTATTTATTAATATCATATCGAGCATTAGTAAGATCAAAATTTCTACTATCATTAGAAAATAATAAAAACAAAAAAGCAACTTTTTTCAAAGTTGCTTTTCAGTATATAGTATAAGGGTATATTATTTTAAATTCATTCTGTGACGCTCTCTAGCGAGTAATGTATTTTTCAGTAACATCGCAATCGTCATTGGTCCAACGCCGCCGGGTACGGGTGTAATGTGACTTGCCTTTTTGCTTACGTTTTCAAAATCGACATCGCCAGTAATACGATATCCACGCTTTGCAGTCTCGTCCGGAACACGCGTAATTCCTACATCAATAACCACCGCATCATCTTTGACCATTTCCGCTTTTAAGAAGTTTGGTTGCCCCAACGCCGTGATGATAATGTCTGCCTGACAAGTAATTTGTGTAATGTTTTTGGTATGACTGTGCGTTAAGGTAACGGTTGAGTTTCCGGGAAATCCGCGTCTTCCCATTAAAATACTCATCGGCCTTCCGACAATATGACTTCTTCCAATAACAACCGTATGTTTTCCTTTGGTTTCTACCTTGTAACGTTCTAAGAGTTCTAAGATTCCGAAAGGTGTTGCAGGAATGAAGGTAGACATGTCTAACGCCATTTTTCCGAAGTTTTCAGGATGAAATCCGTCTACATCTTTATCTGGATGCACCGCCATTAATACTTCTTGTGTATCTATTTGTTCTGGCAATGGCAATTGTACAATGAAACCGTCAATATCAGGATTTTCATTGAGTTCATGAATTTTATTTAGCAATTCAAGCTCCGAAGTTGTATTGGACATACGTACTAGTGTAGATTCAAATCCGACACGTTCGCACGCGCGTACTTTACTTCCCACGTATGTTAAACTTGCGCCATCGTCACCAACCAAAACTGCTGCCAAATGCGGAACTTTCTCTCCGCGATCTTTCATCTTTTGAACAGCGACTGCTATTTCATCTTTAATGTCATTCGATACCTTTTTCCCGTCTAATATAATCATGTGTAGTTGTGTTGTGTGTCTTAATAGTTTTCAGTTAACGGTTTTCAGTTTTCAATTATTTGAGCTTCCTTGGATAATTTATCATATAATTCAATAACTTTATAACTTCCTAACTAAGTGTTTTCAGTTAACGGTTTTCAGTTTTCAGTTGTTTGAGCTTCCTTGGATAATTTATCATATAATTCAATAACTTTATAACTTCCTAACTAAGTGTTTTCAGTTAACGGTTTTCAGTTGTTATGCGGAAACTCCAAACTTCTCTGGATGATTCATCATGTAATTGAGTAACTTCCCAACTTCTATACTGAGCGTTTTTAATCTTTCAACTTCTGTCGTTGTAACATAATTGCAAGATAAAGCAAAATCTAGCCAAACATTCGTTTCAGAATTTTCAGCGTCAGCATCTGTTAATTTACTAATGAAATGTTTTATATAGGTTCGTTTTCTGTATGCCTCCGCAATATTTACAGTAACTGATCGCGATGAACGCCTAATTTGATCTGTTAAAGAATATACTTCTTCTTTGGGAAACTGTTTACTCAATTCAAAAATCTGCATCGCCAAGTCATACGACTTTTGATATGCTAATAACTTTTGAAAATCCATTTTATAATACTTCTAATTATATTCTAAACTACATTTCGACTCCGCTCAATGTAACACCTTTTGACTGTTCACTGAAACTGCAAACTGAGAACTGAGACTGTAAACTGAGAACTGAGACTGTAAACTAAATTACCCGCCCATTCCTTTCATCATCTGCATCAGCTTTCTTCCGCCGCCGCCTTGCATCATTTTCATCATTTTGCTCATTTGGTCAAACTGCTTTAGCAACTGGTTCATTTCTTGCACCGAACGCCCAGCACCTTTAGCAATACGCTTTTTACGACTTGCATTAATCAATGTTGGCTTCGAACGTTCATCTGGTGTCATAGAGTGAATTAAAGCTTCAATATGTTTAAATGCATCATCTTCAATTTCCATTCCTTTCATAGCTTTGGAAGCGCCCGGAATCATGCCGACTAAGTCTTTCATGTTCCCCATTTTCTTCACTTGCTGTATTTGCTTTAAGAAATCGTCAAAACCAAATTGATTCTTCGCAATTTTCTTTTGTAATTTTCTAGCTTCTTCTTCATCAAATTGCTCCTGCGCTCTTTCTACTAAAGAAACCACATCTCCCATTCCTAAGATACGATCTGCCATACGTGAAGGATAGAACACATCAATGGCTTCCATCTTTTCGCCTGTACCAATAAACTTGATCGGTTTGTTTACGACTGATTTAATAGAAATAGCCGCTCCACCACGAGTATCACCATCTAACTTTGTTAAAATAACTCCGTCAAAATTTAATACATCGTTAAAGCTTTTTGCCGTATTTACCGCATCTTGCCCTGTCATGGAATCTACCACAAATAAGGTTTCTTGTGGCTCAATGGCTTTGTGAATGTTAGCTATTTCGGTCATCATCACTTCATCCACTGCCAAACGACCTGCGGTATCTATAATAACTACATTGTGTCCGTGTTCTTTTGCATACGCAACACCTGCTTGTGCAATGGCAACCGGATCCGTATTTCCTTTATCTGAATATACATCCACTTTTATCTGTTCACCTACAATGTGTAACTGATCAATCGCTGCCGGACGGTATACATCACAGGCAACTAATAAAGGCTTCTTTGTCTTTTTTGTTTTTAAATAATTAGCAAGTTTACCCGAAAACGTCGTTTTACCCGAACCTTGCAAACCAGACATCAAAATAATGGATGGTTTCCCAGACAAGTTGATTCCTGCCGCGTCGCCTCCCATCAATTCGGTTAACTCGTCTTTTACGAGTTTTACCATTAATTGTCCTGGTTGTAAGGTCGTTAATACGTTTTGTCCTAAAGCTTTTTCCTTTACCGTATTGGTAAAATCTTTTGCGATTTTAAAGTTTACATCGGCATCAAGCAATGCTCTACGCACTTCTTTTAATGTTTCGGCAACATTTACTTCCGTTATACTTCCATGTCCTTTGAGTACATGTAACGCTTTATCTAGCTTTTCACTTAAATTATTAAACATACGATGTGTGTTCGTTTTTAGAAGTTGCAAAGATAGGGGAAACTTCTAAATTTTGAAAGTATAAAAACTGCTCGTTTTCAGTTCCTAAGTTACTTGTGAATAGTTCGGTGTTGTCGGTGGTGTGATTGGCGTATAAATTAAACCCATATTATTAGAAAAATACTTTTTTGGGCGTTTCCCCAAAAGCTCATCTCCGTGAGCTTTTGCGGTCAGGCTATCCGCGTTACACGGTAACTTGCTCCTATCCTTAACGCGAATAGATAAATACATTATACTGAGGCACTCGAAGCATCCTTAACGCGAAATTGTGAAATTCATAATAATCTAGTACATTTAAAAACTTAAAACTGTATTCCTATGATTATTTTTAATGGTGACGCCATCTTAGTTACTTTATTAGCAGCTTTGTTCTCTCTTCCTTTTTTCATTGTTTATTACTTTGGCGGTATGGGCGAAGAAATGCTTGCCATTTGTGTGAGTTGGATGATTTTAGTGGCTTCGTTTGTTACAAAAGCTTCTGGAAATATAGGACGCTTGTTCTTTCTTCCCATGTGGTTATTGAGTATTCCGTTGCCTTTTATTGTTACCTACATGTCGTATGGATGGACAGGAATTGGGGTTACTTTTGCAATTTTCATTGGATTTATCAGTCTTATGGTGTTGTTACTATATTATTTTGAGAACAAACGTTCAAAAAAATTACGCCTTGAAAAAATAGAGTTTCCCGATCATGCTACTGATCCTGAAACATATTGGAGCGCTGCAAAAGAGAAGTTCTTCTCGCCTTCTTTCATAAAAATGACTCCTGAAATTGCACGTTTCAATATCAGAGTTGCCGAAGCCTTGGAAAGGAGCAATGTAGCACTCACGACCCTAGAAATCTATAAGCAAGAAATGAGCAAAGTTGGCTCAAAACGAACTACAAATAAAGTCGATCCTACTGCTGAAAAAAATTTAATGGCAGAAATTGATACGCTTCTTGAGACGATTCAACAACGAAATAAATTCAAACAAGAAATTAAGATGTAATTCTATTTTATAATTTAAACGGGATTATACCAGTTTTGCTTTAAAATTAGGCAATAAAAAGGCAGTTATTTTTTCTTTAGACAAAAAAGAAAATGCAAGCATAGCCATAGCTACGGTTAAATTTTATTTTGAAAAATAAAGGAAAAAGCCCAAGTTTTTGTGAGTAATTTTAAGGTGAAAATAGTATCAATTCAACTAACAGTGTTGTGTGCGCCTATGGGCTTCACAAAAATATGTTGGTTGTGATTACAAAATAATAATAGCTTACTACATCAAGTTCCGTCTACAAATTTATCAGATCCCGTTTTCAACGGGATTAGTTCAACTAACAATATTGAATGCGTCTAAAGGCTTCCCAACACTATATTATATTGAATACGAGAATATTA
>CAYGPQ010000166.1:0-5191 GCA_964351775.1 uncultured Kordia sp.
ACCATTGCAGACAATTATATTGCTGCTTTACAACATATTATATCACATTGTAATGAGTTTTTCGATCACGAAGAAGAAGATCAAGACTTTGAAATTTCTCTCATATAATCGATCACATTCATTAAAAACCACAGCACATGGAGACTAAAAATATTCACGAAATCATTGAATTCCTTAAAAGTAATGGCATTACATTAGTTGTAAAAGAAGATCAATTAGGAATCAAACGAAAAAAAGGAAGTGAACTATCTGAAGATATTTTAGCGACGATAAAGTCAAATAAAGAGCAGTTAATTGCTGTTTTAAGTAGGCAAAAAAATCAATCGCGAAGCAAAATAAAAACGGCGAGTGATTATGGTTTGCCAGTAAGTGTGACCAATAAAGAACTTTCAGATTTTCTAAAATTGCCAGCACATCAAGGTACTATTTCAGACATTTATGCACTCACGCCATTGCAAGAAGGCTTGTTATTTCACAGTCTCTACGAAGAAAATACGTCTGCATATATCGTTCAGTTTCAATGTGATTTGGTCGGAACATTCTCAAAAGCATCTTTTGACAAAGCGTGGGCATACTTATTAGAAAAACATACGATTTTACGAACGGCAATTTTCACGGAAGCCTTAGATCTTCCTGTGCAATGTGTCTATGATCGTGTGCAAATGCCTGTCACGGAAATTGATTATAGCACACTTTCTGAAGACGTTAAAAATAAGGAAGTTGAAACATTTTTAGACCATGATAGAACATCTGGATTCGACTTAGATAAAGCGCCATTATTCCGTATTTCGTTGCTCAATTTAGGCAACCAGCGTACGCGTTTGGTTTTTACAAATCATCATATTTTGTGGGATGGTTGGTCTTTTTCCAGCTTGATGGGAAGTTTCATGACCTGTTATACGCAACTCGAAACGAATGGAACATTGCCAAAAGTAGCCTTCGATGATTACGGCGCGCACATTCGTAGAATCTCAGGAAATAACGACAGTATTGGATTAGCGTATTGGAACAACTATCTATCGGAAGTTTCGTCACCAACGTATTTCCCGTTCATAAATGATGTTACAAAGCGGAACAAAATCTTTGGAAATACTGACGATTTATTAGTCTTGCCAAAAGAATTTAGTGCCGAAATCAACACGTTTGCAGAACAAAACAGAATTACGGTAAACACTTTACTACAAGGAGTTTGGTCGTTTTTACTGTCCAAATATACAGCGCAAGAAACGGTTGTTTTTGGAGCGACAGTTTCTGGGAGAGATTCAAATGTCAAAGGAATTGAAGACAAAGTTGGGTTGTACATCAACACCATTCCCGTGTGTAGTCATGTGAATCAGGAAGCGAAAATTGCAGATTGGTTGCAAGAAATACAAAAAGAACATACAACGGCTCGTGAAGAACACAGTTATTTGCCGTTGAGCAGTGTAGAATCTGAAAGTTCGGTAAATGGTTCCTTATTCGATAGCATTTTGGTCTTTGAAAACTTTCCCGTGGAAGAAATTTTGGCGGAATCAAAATCGAGTTTCGAAATTGAAAATGTAGAAGAAACCGAAAGCACAAACTATACATTAGCAATAAGCGCAGCGCAATCAGGAAGCGGTTTGGTAATCAATTTCATGTATAACAATACCATCATTGAAACGGAAACGATTGCAACGATTAAGAATCACATACAAGTATTGCTAAAAAGTTTCTTAGATGATACAGAATACGTACGAGATTTAAACTATCTCACAGAAGTTGAACATACGAAATTGCTGGATTTATTCAATACGACTGCGGTCGAATATCCTCAGAAAGAAACCATTACAAGTCTATTTGCAAAGCAAGTTGTCAAAACACCAAATGCAGTTGCGGCGGTGTATGAAGATCAACAACTTACCTACAAACAACTTGATGAACAATCGAATCAACTAGCGAATTATTTGCGTGAAAAAGGCGTGAAAGATGAAACCTTTGTCCCAATCTGTGTAGAGCGTTCATTGGATATGATTGTCGGAATGTTGGCAATAGTAAAAGCGGGCGGCGTATATGTTCCGATTGATCCAAACTATCCGCAAGAACGTGTCGATTTCATCTTACATGATTTACAAGCAGAAATTGTAGTCACAGAGAACGCTTTCGCGGGATTCTTCTCAGAGAAGATTCATGCTATTGAACTTGATACGTTATCAGAAACTTTAGCAAATTATTCAACGGAAAAAACAAAAAATGTAGTCAAGTCGAATCAATTACTATATGTCATCTATACTTCTGGAACAACAGGAACACCAAAAGGAGTGTTGATAACGCATGAAAATGTAGTGCGATTGTTCTACAATGAAAATTCACTATTCAATTTCAATGAAAAAGATGTGTGGAGTATGTTTCATTCGTACAATTTTGATTTCTCCGTTTGGGAAATGTACGGCGCGTTACTATTCGGTGGAAAATTGGTGGTGGTACCAAGTTCGTATACGAAAGATCCTGAATTATTTGGAAGCTTGTTAGCAAATGAAGGTGTGACGATCCTCAATCAAACACCATCTTCGTTTAGTGTGTTGCAAGAACGCGTATTACAAAACAAACTCGATTTACAAGTCAGATACGTAATATTTGGAGGAGAAGCCTTGCATCCACAAATCGTAAAAAACTGGAAATCAAGCTATCCTGATTGCAAACTTATCAATATGTACGGAATCACGGAAACGACAGTTCACGTAACGTACAAAGAAATTACAGACAAAGAAATAGCATCGAATCAAAGTAACATTGGCGTTCCAATTCCGACACTTGGTTGCGTCATTTTAGACGATGCACAAAAATTAGTTCCTATTGGTGTTCAAGGTGAATTATACATTACGGGCGCAGGATTGGCACGTGGATATTTAAACAGAGAAACACTCACCAACGAACGTTTTGTAATGCTCAAAATAGGTGAAGAAGAAAAACGATACTATCGAAGTGGCGATTTGGCGAAAATCAACACGGATGGCGAACTCGAATACTTAGGCAGAAAAGACGATCAAGTAAAAATAAGAGGTTATCGAATTGAATTGGGCGAAATAGAAGCCGCTTTAGAGCAAATTTCAAACATCAAAAAATCGGTCGTTTTAGCGCGTGAAGATATTTCAGGAAACAAACAATTGGTTGCATACATTGTAACGAATGACAATTTTGATCAAAAAGGAATTCAAGAAGCATTAAGTTCAAAACTTCCTGAATATATGGTTCCGAAACTATATGTTTCCTTACCCGAATTTCCATTGACATCCAACGGAAAAATAGATAAGAAAAACCTGCCTTCTCCAGCTTCTGACGATTACAAAACGGCAAACTATGTGCCGCCAACGACTGAAATTGAAAAGCAATTAGCCGAAATTTGGGAAGAACAATTGGAAATTCCAAAAGTTGGAATTTATGATGATTTCTTCGAATTAGGTGGCGATTCTATCAAAATTATTCGTCTCATCAGTGTTTTAAATAAACAATTCGAGACTAAAATTGCACTGGCAAAATTCTACCAAAACCCAACAATTACTAACTTAGTCACGCTAATTTCTGGTGAAGAAAAAGAAGTGGACGCAACAACGGCTGCACGATTAATCATCGAGAAAGAGCTGGAAGATATCGCGTTAGCCGCATTAAACAGTCATCCAGAAAAGGAAACCATTGAAAACGCGTATCCAATGAGTGATATTCAGGTTGGAATGGTGTTGACAAGCGAAATGATGCGCGGAGATGGCGAAGTCGGAATCTATCACGATCAAATGGTTTCCCAGGTTGGCGCATTGAACATTCCAGTCATGGAAAAAGCTTTGAATTTATTGGTAGAAAAGCATGAAATCTTACGCACCTCTTTTCATCTCTATGAGTTTAGTCAGCCAATTCAAATTGTTCATATCGCAAAAAAAACCACTATTTCTGTGGAAGATATCAGTAACAAAACGAGCAAACAACGCGAACAATATCTCAATGATTTCTTAGCAAAAGAGCGTGCCGAAAATCCTTTTGATGTTACAAAAGCACCACTTTGGCGGATTCATATCTTTCAAATCAACGATTCTGATGCTGTGTTTACGTTTCAGTTTCATCATGCAATTATTGATGGTTGGTCTGACAAAAGTTTCCGTTCAGAACTTATGCAAACCTATTTTGCATTGCAGAAAAACGAAAATTTCAAGCCTACCAAATTGGCTATCGGACTCAAAGAAAGTGTGATTTCCGATCTATTAGAATTGCGAAATGAAGAAAGTAGCACGTATTGGCAAGAAAAATTACAAGAGTACAAACGCTTAGATATTCTCAGTAATGAACGCCATTATCACGAGACAGGAATCATTTATCGACAAGAATTCTACGAAAAAATCGTCGCAAAATGTAAAGAAGACCGCATTACACCCAAAAGTTTATTCTTTGCAGGATATCTATACACTTTAAGTTTATTTTCTTTAGAAAAAGACATCACCATCGGAACCGTTTCACACCGACGCCCAATTTCAGAAGATGGCGACAAATTATTGGGTTGTTTTTTAAATACAGTGCCATTCCGTTTCCAAACAGAAACAATCGGAAATGATTCGTGGTTGACATATATCAGAGCAATTGAAGCGGAATTGCAAGCGTTAAAAGGAAAAGATCGTTTTTCATTGTTGGAAATTTCAAAACTCCACCATGAAAGTTCGCAAAACAATCCATTTTTTGATGTGATGTTTAACTATGTGGATTTTCACGTCATTGATACCTTACTAGAAAGCAAAGAGTTTGAAGCGCATGTGGAGCAAAAAGAAACCACACAATTGGCGGTGGGCGATTTTGAACGCACCAACACATTTTTAGATGTTACGGTAAGTTTGACAGGAAACGAATTGACGGTTTCAGCGAGTCAGACAAAGAAGTTAAAATCGGGTCATAGTTTAGAAGATGTGGTGGATTATTTGGATAATTTCCTGAACAACTACCTTGAAAATTCGACGGCGAATGTACATAGTACCGCAATCATTCCAGCGAAAGAACAAATACAACAATTACAAACGTTTAACAATTCGTCGGTTTCGTATGAAGAAGGAAAAACGGTGTTAGATTTGTTGCACCATCAAGTTGCGGAACATCCATTGGCGACCGCGATTATTTTTGGAGAAACAAGACTTTCTTATAAAGAATTAGATCAAAAATCGAATCAGCTTGCGAATTATTTAATAAATCAAAATGT
>CAYGPQ010000167.1:0-352 GCA_964351775.1 uncultured Kordia sp.
GGTTTGGTACTTTTCAGATAATCGCGCTGCATAAAACAACGGCGATGGACGTCCAACATAATCTTTTAAGAGTTGTTTAAATTCTTTTTGAAAAGAATCTTCATACATAATATCCAAATACTTTTGACGTAATTCTTCCACATTTGGATATAACATTTCTGGAATATACGCGCCGCCAAATGTGCCGTAGTATCCTTTTTCGTTTACGTGATAGGTCTTTTTCATAGTCTTCAAAGTTCCCACGAAAGTGGGAATCTATTTAAGTTGCACTTTTTTTATAATTCTCGTCAAACTGACGTTATAATTTTATTTTTAAACTTTTTCAATTTCTCAATATCTTTCAATCCAGGCA
>CAYGPQ010000167.1:362-5123 GCA_964351775.1 uncultured Kordia sp.
TATTAATATCTAATGCGTAACAATAGTTGGAAGCCGTACTTTTTAGAAATTCTTCTAGTTTTGGAATCGTTTCCAAACCAATGCCACCACTTAAAAAGAAGGGTTTCTTAGATGGATAATGTTCCAACACTTTCCAATCAAACATAACACCATTTCCGCCGGGTAATTTTCCTTTCGTGTCAAATAAAAAATAATCGACAACAGTTTCAAACGGTTTCAAAATAGTAAAATCAAATACGTCCTTTACTGAAAATACTTTGATGATTTCAATTTGCGCATTTCGACTCCGCTCAATGCTCGCATTTAGTTTTTCACAAAACTCAGCGCTTTCACTTCCGTGTAATTGTACCGCTTGTAAATCGTACAATTGCACTTTTTTTATAATTTCTTCTAGCGTAGCATTCACAAAAACGCCCGTTTTTTTGATACTTTTTGGAATTTTTGGAATACTCGTATCAAAAAAGCGTGATGATTTTTTATAGAATATAAAACCCAAATAATCTGGCTGCAATTCGCTGATTGCTGTCATATTAGCTTCGTATTTCATTCCGCATATTTTGAGTTTCATCGCAACACTTGTTTTTTCATTCCTGCGAAGGCAGGAATCTATTTCTTCAATTCATTTATAAATGCTAAAGCACTCTTTCCCGGATTTTCCGTTTTCATAAAATTCTCTCCAATTAAAAATCCTTGATACCCAAAAGGTTGTAATTCTTTAATTGCTGAAACCGAACTAATGCCACTTTCTGAAACTTTCACAAAGTCAGTTGGAATATGATTTGACAATTCTTTGCTGATGTCAGTACTAACTTCAAATGTCTTCAAATTCCGATTGTTCACACCAAGCATGTCCAACGATGGCATGATGGATTTCTGCAATTCTTCCAAATTATGAACTTCTAACAATACATCTAATCCTAAACTTTTAGCCATTTCTGACAAGGTTTTGATTTCGTTTCTCGTCAACACTGCCGCAATCAATAAAATTACATCTGCGCCATGCGCTTTTGCTTCTAGGATTTGATATTCATCTATAATAAATTCTTTTCGTAAGATTGGAAATTGCACACTCGCTCTGGCTAATAATACATCATCCAACGAACCGCCAAAGTATTTTCCATCGGTTAAAACAGACATTCCACAAACGCCCGCATATTCGTATCCTTTTGCCACATCGTGCACACTTGCACTTTGATTGATGACAGCTTTTGATGGTGAACGCCTTTTAAATTCAGCAATAATTCCCGTTGTACTTTCGCGCAAAGCGCTTGCTAACGAAGAAGTTTCACGATTAAATAATACCGAATTTTCCAATTGTAATATTGGAATGATACTTTTTTTAAGGGCGACTTCTTTGTATTTGTCTGCGATGATTTTATCTAAAATGGTCATAAAAATTTTCAATTTTTATTCCCGTGCAAACGGGAAACTCTTTAATCATTCCCACGTGTCCACTGAGTTTATCGAAGTGAAAGTGGGATATTCCCGCGAAGGCGGAATCTTTTGATTGTTTACTACTTGCTCAACTCTTGCAATTTCTTCAACACTTGCAATGCTTTTCCAGATTGCAATGCTTCTTTTGCAATTTCAAAACCTTCTTTTGCTTCCAAACCGTTTACCGTAGCAATTGCCATTCCTGCATTGGCACAAACTACATTGTTTTGCGGATTGGTCCCGTTGCCTTGTAATATATTTGTAAAAATTTCTGCTGCTGAATCAACCGAATCGCCACCGTAAATATCCGCTTGCGAATGTGAAGGAACGCCAAAATCTTCTGGTAAAAGCATTTCTTCTGAATGGTTTCTGATAGCTTTGGTGGCACCTGTTAATGATATTTCATCATAACCATCTAACGCATGTAAAATGGTGTAATTTTTATCGGTATTTTGATATAAATAGCCATACATTCTCGCCAGTTCTAAGTTGAAAACACCCACCATTTGATTCTTCGGAAATGATGGATTTACCATGGGACCTAACATATTGAAGAATGTTTTTACACCTAATTCACGTCGAATTGGTGCCACATTTTTCATAGCCGGATGAAATAATGGTGCGTGCAATACACAAATTCCTGTTTTGTCAATACATTTTTCAAGAAAGTCCGTGTCATTGGTAAATTTGATACCTAAATGTTCCATTACGTTTGACGAACCACTTACGGAAGAAACGCCATAGTTTCCGTGTTTGGCAACTTTTACACCCGCGCCAGCTGTAATGAAAGAAGCCAACGTTGAGATGTTGAACGTATCTTTTCCGTCGCCGCCTGTTCCGCATAAATCAATGGCGTTGTAGGCTGATAAATCCACAGGAATACACAATTCCAATAAGGCATCTCGGAAACCTTTGAGTTCTTCAATGGAAATGCTACGCATCATGAAAACGGTTAGAAAAGAAGCAATCTGACTCGGATTGTACATGTCTTTTGAAATGTTGACCAATACTTTTTTGGCTTCCGCTTCCGTAATATTTTCGTGATTAATGAGTCTATTTAGTAAGTGTTTCATTTTATTTAGTATTGAGGTGTTAGTAATGAGTATTGAGAAGAAATCTCATAACTCAATACTGAATTCTAACATCTATTTTTTTACCCAATTTTCTAATATTTGCTTTCCATGCGGTGTTAATACCGATTCGGGATGATATTGCACACCGCGAACATCATATATTTTGTGACGAAGCGACATAATTTGTCCGTTTTCATCAAACGAAGTTGCTTCTAAACTTTCGGGTAATGGGCTTGCTACAATCCACGAATGGTAACGACCAACATCAAAACTTTTTGGCAAACCATCAAACAGTGATTCGTCATTCACACTCACTTCAATTTTCGTTGCGACACCATGATATACTTCTGAAAGATTGGAAAGTGTTCCGCCAAAAACTTCTCCTATGGCTTGTTGCCCTAAACACACACCTAAAATACTTTTTGTGGGTGCATATTTGGCAATAATTGCTTTAAGCAAACCTGCTTCATCAGGAATTCCCGGACCTGGCGACAGAATGATTTTTTCATAAGCGTCCACTTCTTCTAGCGAAAGCTGATCGTTTCTTTTCACCGTAACATCACAACCTAAATCTTCTAAATAATGCACAAGATTGTACGTGAAGCTATCGTAATTATCTATGACTAATACTTTTTTCATTTTTTTTCTTTTTTAGTATTGAGGTTTTAGTATTGAGTATTGAGAAAAATCTAATTACTCAATACTAACTTCTAACAATCTATTTTATATTGTTTCCGCAATTTCCAACGCAGTATTCAACGCTCTTAGTTTGTTGTAGACTTCTTGGTTTTCGCTTTCTTCTTCTGATTTTGCTACAATTCCTGCGCCAGCTTGGTAATGTAATTGATGATTTTTGCTTAAAAAGGTTCGAATCATGATGGCATGGTTAAAGTTTCCATCAAAGTCCATAAAACCGATCGCGCCGCCATAAAAATCACGGTTAGAGGTTTCGTATTTTTCAATCAACTGCATAGCTTTGTGTTTTGGAGCACCACTTAAAGTTCCTGCGGGAAATGTATCTGCCACTACTTGCATCGTAGAAACATTGGTGTGTTTTTGCGCCGTTACTTTTGAGACTAAATGTATGACATGTGAAAAGAATTGTAATTCTTTATAGGTTTCTACTTTGACTTGGTTTCCGTTTCTGCTTAAATCGTTTCGAGCCAAATCGACCAACATGACGTGTTCTGCATTTTCTTTTGGATCGTCGAATAATTCTTTGGCTAATTCGGCATCGCGTTCGTCATTTCCAGAGCGTTTGAATGTTCCGGCAATTGGATGAATTTCCGTGTGATTGTCTTGTACAACGAGTTGCGCTTCTGGCGAAGAACCAAAGATTTTGAAATTGCCATAATCAAAATAGAATAAATACGGAGAAGGATTAATGCTTCGCAATGCGCGATAGACATTAAATTCGTCTCCTTTAAATTTTTGAATGAATCTTCGCGATAAGACCAATTGAAAAACATCGCCGCGAAAACAGTGTTTTTTTGCCAATGCTACATTTTGTTTGAATTGTTCGTCGTCTAAATTTGAAGTACGATCGCCATCAATTTTGAAATTGTAGGTGGTAAAGTTTTTAGAACTTAGTAAATGTTCAATGGAAGCAATATTATCTGTTGTGTCATAGCAATGTGAAAAGATATATGCTTCATTTTTGAAATGATTGAACGCAATGATATTTTGATATACCGCGTAATAGATATCTGGAATGTCTAACGATTGTTCTTTTTTAGAAATTTCGACATCTTCAAAATACCGAACCGCATCGTACGCTATGTAGCCAAACAAGCCATTATTGATAAATTTGAAATCGTTTTTATCCGTTTTAAATTGTTGTGAAAAATCGTGAATTAGCGCAGGAACGTCGGTTGTTTTATTAATAGGAGTGACCAGTTTTTCGCCATTTGGAAATTCTCGTGTAAGCGTTTCATTTACCACTTTTATACTTGCAATCGGATTGCAACATACATACGAAAAACTGTTTCCACTCGCGTGATAATCACTACTTTCTAGCAATAAACTATTTGGGTATTTATCTCTGATTTTCAGATATACACTTACGGGCGTGATAGTATCTGCCAGAATTTTTTTGTAGGTTGTTTTTAATGCGTACATAGTTCGGTTTGTTTCAAAAAAAAAAAGACTTGTCGTGATTGACAAGTCTTTTTTATATATTTATTCTTAGTAAATAGTGACTTAGCTCACGAGTTTTCTGTTCGTAAGTTCCACCACCAAGTATTTACTAAATTTC
>CAYGPQ010000168.1:0-5057 GCA_964351775.1 uncultured Kordia sp.
TACAAAAAAATATCAGTATTTACAAGGCTTTACCTATTTTCTGAATGCGCCTATAAAAAACAAAAAAAAAGCTGCATATTTCGTATATGCAGCTTTTTTTATATGAATTAATCAGTGATTATATTTTCGTCAATCGAATTAGAACTTCCGATAAAGGAGCATTTGTACACGTTGCACTTGCCGTATCTTCAATAAAACGGATATCAATAGTGTCATCGTCTACCATATTATATGAAGTTGGAGTTGCAGCACCCAATCCTAATAGAACATTTGCCCCACCACAATTGAAGTTGGTATCTTGATCATTCGCAACACTTACCGTGCCATCACAATTCAGTGTAAAATTGAAGGTCATGGTTGGTTGTGTTCCAGTAAGATCTAAATTTGCTAAATACTTTACCGTAATACTTCTTTCCGCATCAGAAACACTCACAATTTCCACAGTTGCTGGATCTCCAAAAATTGGCTCATCTGTATTTCCTATTTCTTCATACGTATACATTCCTGTATATCCTAGTGGCAATGTACTAATATTGCCCATATTTACCCAAGCACTTGTGGTGGTAGCACTACAAGCAGTTCTTACGACAAAAGAATAGGCAGTATTTGGACATAAACCAGTAACCGTATATGTTGAATTATTCGTAGTTGCTGAAGTCGCTGTATTTGGGTCAAATCCTGCGGTTAGTCCATAACGAACTTCCCAAGAAGTTTCTCCATTAGAATCCCAATCTAACACCATTGAGTTTTGCGTTGCGGTTGTTGTTAAATTTAATGGCGGCAAACAAGTTGCAAATCGGAAAGGTCCGCTAAACGCGCTTGAACTTCCAGCTTGACTTCCATCTGTAAAAGAATTACAGTTAGCACGCACATAAAATTCGTATTCGTTGTTTGGTTGTAAATTCATCACTGAATGCTGTGTACTATTTCCAGTAGCAAACAATTCGGCTTCTTCTAAATTGAATCCTTGAAGCCCATATTTAATTTCCCAAGAAACTTCACTTCCACCTGGAGTCCACGTAAACGTAGCCGAAGTTTTTGTTAAGTTCTGAATACCTAAGTTTGTAGGTGCTGGACATGAAGTACGAAACTGCAAAGGACCAAACCATTCGTTATTTGCTAAATTACAATCAGATTTTACATAGAACTCATAAGAAGTCTGTGGAGATAATCCTCCAATACTTGCATTTGTTTGTGTAGTTGTGACCATGGTTCCTGTATCTGGATCAAATCCGGGAGCTCCGTAGGTTGCTACCCATGAAACACTAGTGACAGGCAAACATTCTCCAGCTTCATTCACGCTTCCGCACCAATTAAGTCGAGCAGAAACATCGGTAATATCTGAAGTAAAAGAAGCGGCAACTGGTTGACATGGTTGTATTATTTCAGGAATTTGTACATCATCTGAACAAGAGTATACAATTCCTATCAGTAGAAGTAAAACTACTTTTTTCATAAATTTTTTTTTTCGTTCATCACAAATATATAAAAACAATGATGAGTTTATCATTTAGAAGCTAAAAAAACAACATTCCAATAGTTAAACTTTTTGATTGTATATTTATACCTCTTAAATAACGAATCAAAATGAAGAAAATTATATTTCTAGCAATTGTATTTCTTTTATATGCTTGTGGACCTAAAGAACAAGCGAAGAAAACAGATGATATTTCCGCAATAAGCGTAAAAGAGTTCACCACTTTTAAAGTGTTAGATTCTAAAAACATTGAAAATCAGGCGATTTGGAGTTCTTTAGAGCAAGAAATGAAAGGTTTTTCAGAAGCTGAATACGAAAGACTTAAACCGCATATTCTGGAAAAAAATATACCTGAACTGCAAAAAAGTAGGACGCAAGGAATATTTACCTATGAAACATTGGTGAAGTTTTACTTGTTTCGCATCAAAAAATATGATCGTGACAACGAATTATCATTAAATTCTGTGATTAGTATCAATCCGAATGTAATTGCAGAAGCAAAACAAAAAGATGAAGAATTCTTCAACAAAAGACTAAAACCGACCATTTTTGGAATGCCAATTCTATTAAAAGATAATGTAAATACTTCAGGCATGCCAACAACGGCGGGTGCGGTTGCATTAAAAGACAATTATGTAGCTGATGCTTTCATTGTAAAACAATTAAAACAACAGGGCGCACTCATCTTAGGAAAAGCAAATTTAAGCGAATGGGCATACTTTTTCTGTGGCGATTGCCCAAGTGGGTATAGTGCCGTTGGTGGACAAACCTTGAATCCTTACGGAAGAAAAACTATAGATACTGGCGGATCAAGCTCAGGAAGTGGCGTTTCAATAGCCGCAAACTTTGCCGTAGCTGCCGTCGGAACAGAAACAGCTGGTTCTATACTATCGCCATCAAGTCAAAACTCAGTAGTTGGACTCAAACCAACCATTGGATTGCTAAGTCGTTCCGGAATTGTACCCATTTCAAGTACATTAGATACGCCCGGACCGATGACAAAAAATGTTATTGACAATGCTATTTTGTTAGGTGCTTTATACGGACACGATACATCAGACAGTAAAAGTAAATCGTTCAAATGGTCTGGAAGTTACTATATAGAAACTATCAAAAACGGAAATCCATCCATAAAAGACAAACGTTTCGGCGCTATCAAACGTCTGATGAATGATACCTTATATAGCAATGCTGTCAATGTGTTAAAACAACAAGGAGCCATCATTGTAGAAATTGACGAAGAAAAAATAGATTTGCCAAAGTTTATCAATCTACTGAATTTAGACATGCAAAAAGACTTGCCTGAATATTTTACAAATTATGGAAGTAAAGAATTGTCATACACTTCGGTACAAGACATCATTGATTTCAACAAAAAAGATTCGCTCAAAACAATGCCATACGGACAAAAATTATTCTACGGAATTGTAGATGATAAGGCAAACAAAAAAGAATTTGCAGACATGAAAAAGGTGCTGTACGACAACGGAAAATCGTACTTTGACATTCCCATGAAAGCACACAATTTAGACGCCGTTTTATCAATCAATAACTATCATGCGGCGTTTGCAGCCGTTGCGGAATATCCTGCGTTGACAGTTCCGATGGGCTATACAAACGAAGGTGTGCCCAAAGGCATCACATTCATTGGAAAGCCATTTACAGAAAAACAATTATTGGAATTTGCGTACGTATATGAGCAAGCTTCCAAGATGCGAAAAGCACCGAAAAATTATAACTAATTCAAAAAATAGTTGGGCGTTCCCAAAACAAAAAAGTACCAAATCCGCATTCTAATGATGCGGGTTTGGTACTTTTTTATTTCGGTCAGGCTATCCGCGTTACACGGTAACTTGCTTCTATCCTTAACGCGAACAAAACAGAATGCGCCACACTGAGCAGAGTCGAAGTGTCTTTAACGCGATTGCCAAAATGACTATTACACTAGAGTCAAAAAGCTCATCTTTTTTTAACCATTTACAGGAGTTTCAACTTTCTTTTTTTCTTTACCACCTGTAATGGAGTTTGTGATATTACTGTTTACTTTCTTTTTTGCGAATGCATCTTGTTTTAAATTACGTTTTTTCATCTTTATTTTTTTAAACTATTAATACTATAGTAGCGTCAAAAAGTTCAATTTAATACAAACTGACTTTTAGGCAATTTTTTAACCATTTTCAGGTACGCTAGCAGGTTTTTTCTTATGCTTACCACCAGTAACGGCATTTACTGTGTTACGGTTTGTTTGCTTGTTTACTAGTTTGACATTGTTTAAATTACGTTTTTTCATTTTTAAACGTTTTAAAATTAATACTGTTTTCATTCAAAATAAAAGACAGTTGCTTTTATCCGTTAGTAGGCGCTTCTTTGGCTTTTCGCTCTTGGCCTCCAACTAAACGATCAATACTACTAGTTGCTACCTTCTTTGTTTTAAACTTGCTCAAGCTTGAATTTTGTTTTTTCATTTGTAAAATTTTAGATTAATACTGATACAAATCAAGCCAAAAAAAAGTATTAAAAAAAAGGAAGTAAGCCGTGATTATCGAATTATAGGATCAAAATAATGAAGTTAAATCATTATTGATTAAGGAGTTGTATTTCTTTATTAATAATTGCACTCACTTTATCTGCCATATCAACAATCATAAAATGTCCGCCATTATGTAGAAGATAATTTTTTTGTCCCTTTGCAGGAATAACTTTGTCTTTAGTGCCGTGAAGTGTAACAATTTTTGAATCACTTTCGGGTTTTTTCCAAGTAGTAATCGCGTAGATTCCCCATTTTAAAAAATCTAAATCAGTATCATCAATAATTGCTTTGAGAATTTTTTTCTTCTTCGTACCGAATAAAAATGCTGCAATTCGAACATTTGGTTTCAATAACTTTTTAGGAATCCAATGAATAAATTTTAATTTTCCTACTATTGAAAACAACCAAGGAAGTTCACTACTTTTAGTTGCAGAAGAAATTACAAAAGTTTTCTTTGGATTTAAAATTGAATTCATTTCAGAAGCGATCATTCCACCAAAACTTACACCTAAAATAACAGCATTGGTTTCTTTATCTATTTGGTAATGATCAATTAATCGTTGTGCATACCCTGAAATAGTCTCTTTAGGTATTGGTGCAATCCAATCAAGTGCAATAAACTCACAATCAAGATTCAAATAATCGAAAATTCGTTTATCAGCACCAAGTCCACTTATTCCAAAAACTTTTATGTTAGTATTCTCTTTCAAGTGTATGATGGCTTTCTTTGTGAGTTAAAAAATGATAGCATTACAAAGAAACAAAATAGCGTTGAAGGTTTCTATTTTTAATTCATTAATCAATCAACAAATTAATCTTTTCCCAAAGTTCATTGTCAAAATTTGAAAGCGCAAAATTTGAAGCATCTGCCGTTTCTCCCATTCGGATAATCACCAAATCTTTACTTGGAACCACATACATTTTTTGATCATTTTTACCCAATGCACAAAATAGATCTTGCGGAGCATTGGGAATCAATGCACCAGAAAACTCCAATTGTATTTGTGGCAAGCGATACGAATTTTTCCCATTGAGCCACCACATATACCC
>CAYGPQ010000169.1:0-4942 GCA_964351775.1 uncultured Kordia sp.
GAGCTAAGTATTTAATTTTCAATTGTTTTATTTTTTCGTTTTCTTTGCTCGCACAAAGAAAAGAAACAAAAGAAAGTGCGCTTTTCCAGAGGTATTTTTAGTTTTTCTTTCTGTGAAAAACTAAAACCGCATGAATTTTTCTAAATTTTAGTTCACTGTTTTCTATTTTATTAAATAGGAGTTCATGAATCTTAGATTTCTCCAAGGCTTCGAAAATTTTTAACGAAAAATCCCTGCTATACTGCGGAAAAGAGAAAAATCGCTATTGATTTTTATATCGAACTCAGGTTAATAGATCTCCATACTAAATTCTTATCAGAATTTCACTCGATCTGACGGTTTGAAAATTAAAGTGATGATAACAATAAACTATTCTACTTATAAACAACTAAACTCTTAACTCTCCAAACGTTTGTGAAGCTGTTTTAAGAAATACGAAGGAGAAATGCCTGTGTTTTTGTAGAACGCCTTGGAAAACGATTCTGTATTGCCAAAACCAGCTTCTTCGGCAATGGCTTTGATGGTGTAGTTTCTAAATTTTGAATCTGATTTGAGTTTTGTGATGATGTATTGAATGCGCAATTCGTTTAAGTAAGAACTAAAATTTTTCTCGTAGTGGTTGTTAATGACTTTGGAAAGATATTTTGGATTGGTTTTTAGCTTTTTTGCTAAGGTTCCTAAGGTTGTTTGTTTTGTAAATCCTTCTGAATCTTCAAATTTTGATAATCCTGTTAAAATATTTTCTATGGTAGATTCTGGAACTTCGAGGTCGTTTTTTTGCTCTTCGAGTTTTTGTTTCCGCCCTTCGAGTGCCTCAGGGCGCGTATTCATTAGAATTTCAAAACGCTTTTTATAGTATTTCTGACGACGAAACGCGTATACCAACACACCTAAGATGATGAACAATACGGCGCTTATGATTCCAAAACTGTATTTCCACGAGTTTTTATCGTTCTGTACTTTTTCTAATAAAGCTGCACGTTCTGCTATGATTTGTGGTGTTTCGTATTTTTTTTGAATGGTTTCCGTAACGTATTTATAAGTAGAATCTATTTTGGCGTCAGCAGCCAACAACCGATCATAGTATTTGATTTGATTTTCTGTATCATTTTTACTTTTGTAATAGTCTATGATGTGTTCATAGGCAATCCGCATTTCGGGAAAGATATCTTTGGTTGCTTGATAAATTGAATCTGTTTTTAAGAAATGGAATTGCGCTTTTTCTGGTTGTTTGAGTTTGTCGAAGCTTTTGGCTAGGTAATAATTTGACATGGCTTTTCCATGATCATTTTCATATGGTAAGGCCTTTAGTAGACTGTCAATTGCGGCTTGGTAATTTCCTAAATAGTATTTTGCTGCTCCTGCATTAGAGACAAAATCATAATATTCTAAAGTATCTTTATATTTAATTGACTCTAAAATTCCCTTAATAATTGTTTCAAGTCCTTCTTTATATTTTTCATTCCTAATATACTCTTTAGATAAATTTCCTAAAGCATATAAATAGGTTTTTTCAAAATCGAGAATGCTTTCTTTATTATTTATAATAAATTGTAAGTTTTCTTTTTTAAAATTAAGAGTTTCCTTATTAGCTCTCCAATTTGTTTTCAATGCAATTATTGCATCTCTTACCCTTAATTCCAATAAAACATTTTTATTGATTTTTAGTACTTCCAATGCTTTTAAAAAATTTCTTAATGCAGCTTTATTGTTACCTAAATCATATAAATAAGCTCCTTTATTAAGATAGCTCAGTGCAGGAAAATGTTTATCTTGTTTATCTTTACTATATTTTATAACACTATCTAAGTAATCTATGGATGAAATCACTTTTTTTTTATTTCCATAGTATTTAGACAAGAAAAAATAACCGTAATAGATTCTTACAGTATCATTATCTACGATTGATCTTCTTAAATATTCATCGATATATACTTTTGATAACTCATTATTAGAATTTCTATAGTTTTTCCTAAAAGTTCTTAATTCCTGATAACTATACTTCGCTAAAGAATCATTTTGTTGTTGTGCGTTTAAGAATGCTGTGAAACATAGGAAAAGAAAGAGAATGTATTGGAGTTTTAGTTTCATTGGTATTTTGTATTCCGTACACTTCGAGTGCCTCAGTGTACTACGTAATCTGCATGTGAATGTACTAAACGATTGATATCGCAGTATTATTAAATACAAATAACGGAAATTTTGGGTTTATATTTTTAGTGTGAATGTTATACTTCGATATATTTAGTAGAACTATTGAGAAGTGCTTTGAATTTTCACGTGAATTTTGAAACGTCATTGCGAGAATTTAGAAGAAATTCGTTGCAATCTGTTAGTTTCAAATACAATCGTTTCTATGATTTAAACAGATTACTTCGTCATACTTCCTCGTAATGACGTTGCATAAAAGAAAACAAAAAACCTCACGTTTCCATGAGGTTTTAGTTTTTATTATTAGATTCCTGCCTACGCAGGAATGAAAAATTTAGTTATTCAAAGCTTCCGCTCCACCAACGATTTCTAAGATTTCGTTTGTAATAGCCGCTTGACGTGCTTTGTTGTATGTCAATGTTAATGAATCTCTCAATTCTCCTGCATTGTCTGTTGCTTTGTGCATCGCTGTCATACGTGCGCCGTGCTCACTTGCGAAAGAGTCTCTGATTCCTTTGTACAATTGTGTTTTTAATGATTTTGGAATGAGTTCTTCAACGATTTCTGCTTTTGATGGCTCAAAAATATAATCGAGTTGAACGTTTGCAGCCGATTCCATTGGTACAATTGGTAAGAATTGTTCCGTGATTACGATTTGTGTCGCTGCATTTTTGAATTTGTTGTAGACAATCTCGATTTTATCATAAGATCCATCTACAAATAAACTCATTAGTTTTTCAGCAATTTCCGCTACATTATCAAAGGTTAAGTCATCAAAAACATCACTTCGATTTTCAATAATCGTGTTAGTTTTTGATAGGATATCGTTTCCTTTTTTACCAATCGCTAATACATCTACTTGTTTACCTGCGTAAACCTTGTTGATTAAATTGTTTGATTGTTTGATAATGTTAGAGTTGAACGCTCCACACAATCCTCTGTTAGAGGTAATAGCTACTATAAGTACTTTGTTTACTTCACGCTGATTTGCAAATTTGCTTCCGCTATCTGCATCCAATGTAGCACTTAAGCTTTGTAGTAATTCTGTAAGTTTGTTAGCATACGGACGCATCGCAGTGATGGCATCTTGCGCTTTTTTCAACTTTGCCGCCGATACCATTTTCATAGCACTCGTGATCTGCATGGTTGATTTTACAGAAGTAATTCTATTACGTATTTCTTTTAAGTTTGCCATTTTTTCAAGTTATGAGTGTAAAGTGTTGAGTTATGAGTTTTTTAGTATAGCTACTAAGATTCTTATTAACTCTTCACATTTATTCATCATTTCTTTTGGTATTTGCCTTCCAGTAGCTTCTAATATTTGCAACCAATACTTGGTTTCGTCTGCTTCTTTGAGTGCAATGCCAAATTTATGTTTAAAATCTTTTTTACTAACTCCTCTTTGGGCTTCTCGTGTATTGGCTCCAATACTTGTTCCACTTCTGAGTAGTTGAGAGGCTAATTCGTAGTCTTTAGCAGCTTTTAGTTGATCGCAATATCTAACAATGTTACAAGCAAATTCAAAACTTTTTTTTCGTATCGGACTGTCCTCTAATGACATTAATTTTGTTATAATTTTCAGAATTTAGAGTTTGCACTTTTTAGACAAACTCTAAACTCATCACTTTTAACTCTTAACTAATTACTAGTTATACTTGGCAGACAATTCTTTACAAACCTGTGTTAACGTGTCTGTAACTTCGTCTGTGAGTTTCCCTGCTTTTAATAAATCTAACACATCTCTGTGTTTCGCGTTTAAGAATTCTAAGTAATCTCTTTGGAATTCTTTTACTTTCTCAACAGGAACATCTTTTAGTAAGTTTTTAGATCCAGCATAGATAATTGCAACTTGTTCTTCCACTGGAAACGGATCGTTTTGTGCTTGCTTTAAGATTTCCACGTTACGCTTTCCTTTGTTAATTACGTTTAACGTAACCGCATCTAAGTCAGAACCAAATTTTGCGAATGCTTCTAATTCACGGTATTGTGCTTGATCTAGTTTTAAGGTACCTGCTACTTTTTTCATTGATTTAATCTGTGCATTTCCTCCAACACGAGATACCGAAATACCTACGTTAATTGCTGGACGAACCCCAGAGTTAAATAAGTCACCATCTAAGAAAATTTGTCCATCCGTAATCGAAATTACGTTTGTTGGAATATACGCAGAAACGTCTCCTGCTTGTGTTTCAATGATTGGTAATGCTGTTAACGATCCACCACCTTTTACGATTGGTTTCAACGAGTCTGGAAGGTCATTCATTTCCTGAGCAATCGCATCGTTGTTGATGACTTTTGCCGAACGCTCTAATAAACGAGAGTGAAGGTAGAATACATCTCCAGGATATGCTTCACGTCCTGGTGGACGACGAAGTAATAAAGATACTTCACGGTAAGCAACTGCTTGTTTAGATAAATCATCATACACAATTAATGCTGGACGACCTGTATCACGGAAATATTCTCCAATAGATGCTCCGGTAAATGGTGCATATACTTGCATTGCAGCAGGATCTGATGCGTTTGCAGCTACGATGGTTGTGTATGCTAAAGCTCCTTTTTCTTCTAAGGTTTTCGCAATTAATGCTACTGTTGATGCCTTTTGTCCAATGGCAACATATATACAATATACAGGTTCTCCTGCATCGTAAAATTCTTTTTGATTTAGAATTGCGTCAATACAAACCGCTGTTTTCCCCGTTTGTCTATCTCCAATTACCAATTCACGTTGTCCTCTACCTACTGGAATCATAGCATCAATTGCTTTAATTCCTGTTTGTAATGGTTCAGT
>CAYGPQ010000170.1:0-4856 GCA_964351775.1 uncultured Kordia sp.
CATTATTTTTTAATACAGGCTTTATTATGTTAAAGTATTCTTAAAAGTAGATTGCGTGGAACTTCATTTTTCCTAAACTATTGATTTCCAAAGTTGGAGCAGGAATTTTAATGAAGTTTATAAGACTAAATACGCTATTTAGAAACTTAGAATTAGTCTCAATTTTTGTTAAATCAATGTCAATACTCAGGTAGAATTGGCGATATCGTTGCTGATTTGGTAAAATTTCACGTTGCGTTTGCTCCGTTCCTGCAATTAAACCTTCTGCTCCATAGCCAAAAGCCACATTGAACCATTTTGGTATTTTACTTTGCTTAAAGAACGAATGTACATTGGCACTGAGCCAATAGGTTTGCCCATTATAGTCTTTTAAAACTTCTTCCAGAAAACCATTTCCTAGCTTATTTGGGCGAATTTCGGCAAAGCGTGTTTGATGAAAAGAATACTTTAATTTGATACGTTGTTCTTCCCATAATAATTCTTGCCCGACATATAAGCCAGTTCCTAGACCATTTGCGAGGATATCTCCAAAAGAAGCGCCCCATTCAGCAGAAAAACCATCCATGACTTCTACGGCGGTTAAAAAGCTAAATCCGAGCGTTGCGCCATAAATGAGCTGATCTTTTTTAGATACACCACTCCATTTCAACACTTTAGCGCCAATATCGCCCACATAATACGAAGTAAATACATGCCCGGCTTTGTCCATTTGTAACCATTCGTTGTTATCATTTATAAAATGAAAAGAAGATCGTGGGAAATCGGCATACCAAATTCTGTCCAAACCAACTAAGGTTATTGCCGCCAAAGAGGATTCTGTAATCGCAACAAAATTTCGTCGTGGTTTGTGTAATGTGTCAGAAACTGTCCAAAAACTTGGTGGTGTCAATTGCGCACTTGCCACATTCACAAAACAAATAATAAAAAAAAGTTTTAAAAATCGGTTCATCAATTACTGCTTCTTTCTTTTTTCGTAGGTTTTAAATACTATAGTTCTGAATTCTTCCGCAGACGTATTCCAAGGAATTGTTAAAGTACGTGCGTCATATATATTTTGCAACTCCGAAAGTTCATATCCTTTTTGTTTAGGATAAATAGTGTCTGTCAAAACTTCATGTAAAGCAGTTTCGGAAGCTTCTATTTGCATAGAAATGTCTTTCGCTATTTCTTTAATCAACTTTAATTCATGACTCGCTGGCAATGTTATTTTTACGAAATCACTTTCACCTTGCAATACTTTGATAATATCATTGCTATTCATTCCTTTACGAATAGTATACTTTCCGCCTTTTACTTGCTTTGTATAGCCAGTTTTCGTTGCCAAAGTTTTAAAAGCTTCCGTATCTACTACTAGCGGATCAATTTCTTTCAACACAAATAAAAAGTCTGCATCTGAAGGAATATAAATGTATGCTTCTTCATTGTTAAACGCTGTTATTGGGGCAAAAATGGTTCGCGTTATCGTATACATGATGCAAAAACCAACCACAACTCCTATGATTAGAATTGCCGTTAATAATTTTTTGATGTAACTCATTCCGCTATTTTTTGATAGAATACTTCATTTTTAAATTTGCCATGCACAAAATTCCAATCGCGCTTGACGCCAATTTGCTTGAAATCCAAACTTTCAAATAACTTGATGCTTGCCGCATTGTCTTCTCCTATATTCGCATATACTTGATGTACGTGTAAATGTTTAAAAGCATAGTTACAGATCAATTGCAAGGCTTCTTTGCCGTATCCTTTATGTTTATGTTCACTTTTCGCGATGAGTAAACCAACACCAACACGTTTATTTTTTGGGTCAAATTCGAAAAGATCGATTAAGCCAATATTTTCTTTTTTCATGTTTACCATGACCAAACGCAATTGTTTTGCTTCGTAAATATCTTGGTGCGCATTTTCCAAATATTGCTTAATCAGAAATCGTGAATAAGGTGTTTGCGTCGCACTGATTTCCCATATAGATTCGTCATTTTCTATTTGATAGATAAATTCTAAATCTTCGGGCTCTAACGCACGTAAGTATAATTTTTCGCCTGTAAGTGTTAGCATGAAATTTCTCCTTTAAATACTTGAGCGGCTTTTCCTTTGAGGAAGATATTTTTATATGAAGTTGCATCGCGCTCAAACGAAACTTGTAATGTTCCGCCTTCCACTTGCAATGTTATTTCAGTTGAATTTGTCTGTTGTAAATGATACATAGCTAATGCAACCGCAGTTACACCAGTTCCACACGAAAGCGTTTCGTCTTCCACACCTCTTTCATAGGTTCGTACTCTAAATTCGGTATCCGAAAGCTTTTTTACAAAATTCACATTGGTTCCTTCTTCAAAATATGGAGCGCCATATCGAATTGCAGCACCTTCTTTTTGTATATCAAATTGACTGATTTCTTCTTTAAACATCACATGATGTGGCGAACCTGTATCTAAAAAAACATAACCATCATGCTGTTCAATCCTAGAAACATCTTGCATTTGCAAATTGACAACATCACTTTCAATGGTTGCGTAATGTTTTCCGTCAATCGCTCTAAATGTAGTTTCGTTTTGTATGACTCCGAGAAAATTCGCGAAAGCTACCATACAGCGCCCACCATTACCACACATAGTACTTTCGTTTCCATCGGCGTTGTAATAGACCATTTTAAAATCGTATACGGCATCAGGTTCCAACAAAATTAATCCATCAGCACCTATGCCAAATTTTCGGTCGCATAAATGGTTTATAAGCTTGGTATCATTTTTGGGAAATTGCAACTGTCGATTGTCAATCAACACAAAATCATTCCCTGTACCTTGATATTTATAAAACGATTGTATCATTTTTGAGGTTTGATGTGGACAAAAGTACAAAATAAAAGGTATTTAATCTTAGTGGAAGTACTGAATCCAAAAAAGCAATTATCGTAAGAGATTGAAGTTTTATTTTAGCTTCCGCTCTTCAGCGGAGTTAGTTCAACTAACATTTTTGAGTGCGCCTTATCAGACTTCTCAAAAATGAGTTTCAATGAAATTATAAAGATCGCAAATCAAGGACTCCGCTCTTCAGCGGAGTTAGTTCAACTAACATTTTTGAGTGCGTCTTATCAGACTTCTCAAAAATGAGTTTCAATGAAATTATAAAGATCGCAAATCAAGGACTCCGCTCTTCAGCGGAGTTAGTTCAACTAACATTTTTGAGTGCGTCTTATCAGACTTCTCAAAAATGAGTTTCACTAAGTTAAAATGTCGTTAAAGTTAATATACGACGGCAATAAATGTGTAATTTTAAGTGTTAAACAGAGACAAAAAGTATAGTTAACATCACTATAACCTTTTAAAAATTACTAATTATAAATTAATTGAAAAATATGAAAAAATTTACAAGTTTACTATTCGTTTCTATTCTTGGAGGTGTGATTAGTATTGGAGCTTATAAATTCTTTTCAGAAACTCCTGAAAAAGTTCAACAAGCTTCTGTTTTTGAACAACAAACCTATATCCCAACTAATTTCGTAAATACACCTACCACAAATGCAGCCACAAATGGTATTGATTTTACCGTCGCTGCTGAAAAAACAATTCATGCCGTAGTACATGTGAAAAATAAAATTACGACGGTGGCACCAAGAAGTATTTGGGATTTATATAAAGGTCAAGGTCGTCCACAAACGCAAATTGGTACAGGTTCTGGAGTTATTATTACACCCGATGGCTATATAGTGACGAACAATCACGTGATTAAAGGATCGAATGAGGTTCAAGTGACCTTAAATAATAATAAAAATTATATTGCCACTTTAGTGGGAACAGACGCAAATATGGATATTGCATTGTTGAAAATTGAAGCCGACGAAGCACTTCCGTATATTTCTTTTGGCGATTCTGACAATGCCAAAATTGGCGAATGGGTATTAGCTGTTGGAAATCCTTTTAACTTAACTTCCACCGTAACTGCAGGAATTATTAGTGCCAAAGGACGTGATTTGAACGAAGGCGATCGCTTAAGTCAATCATTTATTCAGACAGATGCAGCTGTAAATCCAGGGAATTCTGGTGGTGCTTTGGTAAATACAAATGGCGAATTGATTGGGATTAACACCGCAATCACATCACAAACAGGTTCTTATGTTGGATATTCTTTTGCCGTACCGAGTAATATTGCGCAAAAAATTGTGAATGATTTATTGGAGTTTGGCGATGTTCAAAAAGGATTATTGGGCGTTTCTGGTGGTTCCTTAAATTCAGTTGTCGCTGAAAAATTAGGTACCGAAGAAACGGAAGGTTTTTATGTAGACAAAGTATTTGAAAATTCTGGAGCTTATAAAGCTGGAATTATAAGAGGAGACATTATTAAAAAGTTAGATGATGTAAAAGTGTCTAAATTCTCTGATTTATCAGGATATTTAAGTGCCAAACGTCCTGGAGATGTGGTTAATGTAACCGTTTTACGAGATGATGACTACGAAACATTTGCTGTCACGTTAGTAAAGGAAGAGATTGCCAATAGTGTCAATTTAATGAACATGACCTTGGAAAATTTGAGTAAAGAAGATTCAAAAAGACTCGAAATTACGTACGGATTAAAAGTGACTGAGAACGATAATCAACAATTGTACAAAGAACTTGGTATTACACCAGGATACGTTCTATTAGAAGTAAATGGCGATAAAGTACAGTCTGCGCAAGCGTTAAAAAGTTTTATAGACCGTAATGGTGAAGATCAAATTAAAATTTTGGCTTTCATGAATACAAAAGGACAATACGAGCGTTTTATCTTTAGATAATCTGCCATCTATATATTGAACTCATCTTGACTTTCAAAAAGTGCCGCATCTGAACAAATTTCTACTCATTTTCGGTTAAACA
>CAYGPQ010000171.1:0-4813 GCA_964351775.1 uncultured Kordia sp.
GAGGTGCGACGAAACGACTGGGTGCCGCGCTCGGTGCAGCAAAAAATGAAGCGGAAAAAGCGAAGAAGATTGCTCGTTTTTCTGTGCCTATTTGCGCTTTTGTGTTCTTTTGGAATCTATCAAGGAATCAATTTCAATGCAGATATCGAAAACAATTCGGTTACTAACAAAAACAACGATTCAATTTCAAACTCAACTTCAACTTCAACGTCGAATTCAATTTCAACTTCAGATTCGAACTCAACTTCAGCTTCTGACTCGATTTCAGATTCAACTTCAATTTCAAAGAATAATACCAGTCAAGCTGAAACAAACACTTCGACATCAAATAATGCAACTCGTGCAAGCAATCAGCATCCAACAACAAATACGCTGAAAGGCAATCAAAATGGTGTTGCAAATATGGAAGCTAACATCAATATAAACATACATCACAACCAGCATGATGGTTCTCAAACGGATAACAGAACGCACAGAAGTAATCAACAAAATGACGAAAGTGAGCTTGTAATTTCAGAAGAAGACAGTGAAATTTCTGCGGAAGCAAACGGGTTAAAACTATATCCTTGGGAACTCATCACGCCTGAAACACTTCAAAAGAAACGTAAAAAGCAAACTAAAAAGGCAAAAGTAGATGACTTCTATGAAAATTTAGATTTAATGGTTGGACTCAACGGATTTTTCTCACCAAACAATTACGAAGTCTTAAAATCGTATATCGTAGAAGCATCGTATTCGAAAGAAAAGAAGCTAAAAAATAATTATTTTATCAACTATGGAGCTGCCTTACAATTTAGAAATTTAAGGTACAAAAAGGATTCCATAAGTTTTAATAAAGGTGAATTGAGTTTAAATATACAATCCAACATAGAAAAAAGGTTTGGGAATTTTGGAATAGAAGCAGGTGCTTATGTGGGATACGAAATTTACTCGCCAAACAATGAGCTTTTCAACAACATTAATGCAAACTTTTTTGAGCAAAAAATCAATTACGGATTGGCGACTGCATTGAACTACAAGAAAATTTCACTTGTGTTCAAATATGAATTATCACCTTACATTGATTACGTCGGAAATAAGAAATATGGAGGATTTATCATTGGTGTAAAATATGATTTTTAAAGTGCCAAAAAACGATTCATTCAAAGTGCTAAAAAAGTATAAAAACAAAAAAAGTGCGTCAATATTTAAAAATCTATATACTTTTGTACTCTGAAAAATCAATGTATGGCAAAGAATCTGGTAATTGTTGAGTCACCCGCAAAAGCAAAAACGATCGAAAAATTTCTTGGAAAAGATTTTAAAGTAGAATCGAGTTTTGGACATATTGCAGACTTACCTTCCAAAGAATTAGGAGTAAATGTAGATGGCGATTTTGAGCCAGAATATATTGTCTCTGATGACAAAAAAGCAGTTGTAAAAAAATTAAAAGATTTAGCAAAAAAAGCAGACATGGTTTGGCTTGCTAGTGATGAGGATCGAGAAGGAGAAGCAATTGCATGGCATTTATCAGAAACGCTAAAGCTTACACCAGAACGTACCAAGCGGATTGTTTTTCATGAAATTACAAAAACAGCCATTCTAAAAGCAATTGAAAATCCAAGAGACATCGATTACAACTTAGTCAATGCACAACAAGCCCGAAGAATCTTAGACAGATTGGTTGGATATGAATTGTCACCAGTACTTTGGAGAAAAGTAAAAGGTGGATTATCTGCTGGGCGCGTACAATCAGTTTCAGTACGTTTAATTGTGGAGCGCGAACGAAGCATTCAAGAATTCAATCCAGAAGCAACTTTCAAAGTAGCGGCGGAATTCTTAAACGCTGAAGGGAAAAAATTCAAAGCCAAACTCAACAAAACATTTGCAACGCATCAAGCGGCTAAAGCTTTCTTAGCTAAAAATGTAGGTGCAAACTTCAAAATTGCGAACCTAGAAACCAAGCCAGCGAAAAAAACGCCAGCGGCACCGTTTACCACATCAACACTACAACAAGAAGCATCGCGAAAGCTCTATTTCTCTGTAAGCAAAACAATGACATTAGCACAACGTTTATATGAAGCGGGTTTAATTACCTATATGAGAACGGATAGTGTAAACCTGTCTAACGATGCAAAAAACGCAGCGGAAGCAGAAATCATTCGTTCGTTTGGAAAAGAATACAGCAAGCCAAGAAACTACAAAAGCAAAGCAAAAGGAGCGCAAGAAGCGCATGAGGCAATCAGACCAACCAATATGGAAAGTCATACCGTAAGTGCTGAATACGATCAAGTTCGCCTATACGAATTAATATGGAAACGTACCTTGGCATCTCAAATGAGCGATGCACAACTAGAACGTACCAACGCTAAAATTGAAGCTGATACGCATGGTGAACGCTTCACTGCAAACGGAGAAGTGTTAAAATTTGAAGGTTTCCTGAAAGTATACCTTGAAGGAAAAGATGATGAAGATGAAGAACAAGACGGAATGTTGCCAACCTTAAAAGTGGGTGAAAAACTGGTAAACAAATACATCACTGCAACACAACGCTATACACAGGCACCTTACAGATTTACGGAAGCATCCTTAGTAAAACAATTGGAAGAACTAGGAATTGGAAGACCGTCAACGTATGCGCCAACCATTTCTACCATCCAAAACAGGGGATATGTTGAAAAAGGTACTATTGATGGTGTAGAAAGAAACTACGAGCAACTTACCTTAAAAGGAGGTAAAATCATTGAAAAAGAACTCACAGAAAAAGTGGGTTCGGACAAAGGGAAACTAGTGCCAACCGATATTGGAATGATTGTAAATGATTTCTTGGTGAAAAATTTTGCTTCTATTCTTGATTATAACTTTACAGCGAAAGTAGAGCAAGACTTTGACGATATTGCCGAAGGGAAAGAAGAATGGAAAGTGATGATGAAAAGTTTTTACAATGACTTTCATCCAAAAGTAGAAGACGTAAAAGAAAATGCAGAACGCGAATCCGGAGAACGAATCTTAGGAAAAGATCCAGTATCAGGAAAACAAGTAAGTGTGCGTTTAGGTAAATTTGGACCTATGGTTCAAGTCGGAACTGTTGATGATGAAGAAAAACCAACATTTGCAAGTCTTAGTCCCGATCAGCAATTAAATACTATCACTTTTGAAGAAGCAATGGATTTATTTCAATTGCCAAAACAATTAGGTGAATACAAAGGGGAAACGGTTGAGGTCAATAACGGTCGTTTTGGTCCGTATATAAAACTTGGTAAAAAATTCATTTCACTGGACAAAGGAGAAGATCCACTAAGTGTAGAAATGGACAGAGCTTTAGAATTGATCAAAGCCCGTGAAGAAGCAGATGCACCAATTGCGAAACATGAAGGTCATGATGTTACCAAAGGAGTTGGGCGTTTTGGACCGTTCCTTAAATGGAATGGAATCTTTATCAATGTGAACAAAAAATATGATTTTGACAATCTTTCGGAAGCTGATATTGTAGAATTAATAGAAGATAAAAAACAAAAAGAGCTAGATAAAGTCATTCACAATTGGGAAGCAGAAGGAATTCGTGTGGAAAAAGCACGTTGGGGACGCAGCAACATTCTCAAAGGAAAAATAAAAATTGAACTTCCAAAAACGGTAGATGCCACAAAACTTACCTTAGAAGAAGTCCAAAAAATGATTGAGGAGAAAACCCCGAAGAAAAAAGCAAAAGCAAAAGCGAAACCTAAAGCAAAAGCTAAAAAATAATGGAGTTTGAATTTCTATCGCCAGTTGATGATCTATTGATGGCTCATAATGAATTACTGTCCAAACAAGCATTAGGAAACCAACTAGACATTCACACCTCTAAACATGGAATTCCTGAAACAGTAGCGGATGCGAAGTTTGCCATTATTGCTGTTTTAGAAAACAGAAATGATATCAATTACTTAGGCGAAGCACTCAATCTATTAGAAATTCGAAAAGCACTTTTCAGTCTCTATCCAGGAAACTGGAGTCATAAAATAGTAGATCTTGGAAATTTGCACAAAGGAGAAACGGTACATGATACCTATGCGGCTTTAAAAGCAATTATGGAGCCACTTCTCAAAAATAACACCATCCCAATCATCATTGGTGGAAGTCAAGATTTAATGTATGCTATGTACAGAGCGTATGATAAACTAGAGCAAATGGTGAACATTGTAAATGTTGATAGTAAATTTGATTTTGGTGCTATTAGTCAAACGGTGAGCAATCATTCATACATGGGAAAAATTATTGTAGAAGCGCCGCACAACCTATTTAATTACAGTAATATTGGATATCAAACCTATTTCAATGCACAAGAAGAAATTGACTTAATGCAGAAATTATTTTTTGATACCTATCGCTTAGGACAAGTTTCAAACGACATAAGTATTGTAGAACCAATTACGCGTGATGCAGATATTGTTGGAATCGATTTATCTGCGGTAAAAGCCTCTGAATTAAGCGGAAACCAAAACACTTCGCCTAACGGATTGGATGGAAAAGAAATCTGTGCCATTAGTCGTTATGCGGGAATCAGTGATAAAGTATCTTCCTTTGGAATCTTTGAATATAAAAACTCTAAAGACGAAGAAATTACCGCAATGTTGGTGGCACAAATGATATGGTATTTCATAGAAGGTGTAAATTATCGTGTTAATGATTATCCATTTGCGTCAAAAGATGATTATTTGAAGTATATTGTGCCCAATGATGTAGAAGAGATGGTCTTTTACAAGAGTAACAAAACTGAAAGATGGTGGATAGAAATACCATTTATTTCAAGTTTGAATAATAAATTAAAAAGACATACGTTATTACCTTGCAC
>CAYGPQ010000172.1:0-4287 GCA_964351775.1 uncultured Kordia sp.
GTCTAAGTAACTCGCACAAGACACTAGCAATATTGACAATAAAAATGTAAAAATTATATTTCTCACAATAAATTTTTATTTATTAAACAAGCTACAAACTTATGCTAACATTGATGTCAAAACAAAAAAAAACCTCGCAATCACGAGGTTTTTGGGTTTGATTAATGTCACATCGAGCGCAGTCGAGATGCTTTCTTAGTTCTAAAGTTTCTCTCTGCGCTCGAAATGACAAATAGTGTCGAAGCCTATCTTATCAACTTCTTATACTTAATACGCTTCGGCATTAAATCACCACCCAAACGTTTCTTTTTGTTTTCTTCGTAATCTGAAAAACTTCCTTCAAAGAAATAGACTTCTGAGTTTCCTTCAAAAGCTAAAATGTGTGTACAAATACGATCTAAAAACCATCTATCATGCGAAATAACTACGGCACAACCTGCAAAGTTTTCCAAACCTTCTTCCAATGCTCGTAATGTATTTACATCCAAGTCGTTTGTTGGCTCATCGAGTAGTAACACGTTTCCTTCTTCTTTCAAAGTCATGGCTAAATGCAATCGGTTGCGTTCTCCACCCGAAAGTGTGCTTACCTTTTTATTTTGCTCGCTTCCTGCAAAATTGAATCGGCTTAAATACGCTCTCGAATTCACTTGTCTTCCGCCCATCATGACCAATTCTTGCTCGTCTGAGAAGTTTGCCCAAATGGATTTATCTGGATTTATATTGGAATGCGCCTGATCTACATACGCAATTTTTGCCGTGTCGCCCACCGTAAAAGTTCCTTTATCGGGCGTTTCCTCACCCATAATCATTTTAAAAATGGTTGTTTTTCCAGCTCCATTCGGACCAATGACACCTACAATTCCTGCTTGTGGTAAGTTGAAGTTTAAATCTTCATATAATAACTTATCACCAAAAGCTTTGGAAACACCTTTCGCTTCAATTACATTCGTTCCTAAACGTGGACCATTCGGAATATAAATTTCCAACTTTTCGTCCATTTGTTTTTGATCTTGACTCATCAATTTGTCATAATTCTTCAAACGTGCTTTTTGCTTGGTTTGACGTCCTTTTGCTCCTTGACGAACCCATTCCAATTCTCGTTCCAATGTTTTCTGACGTTTGGAAGCTGTTTTGCTTTCTTGCGCCATTCGTGTTGATTTCTGATCCAACCAAGAAGAATAATTTCCTTTCCACGGAATGCCTTCTCCTCTATCCAATTCTAAAATCCAACCCGCAACATTGTCCAAGAAATATCTATCGTGCGTTACCGCGATGACAGTTCCTTTGTATTGTGCTAAATGATGTTCTAACCAATGCACCGATTCTGCATCCAAGTGGTTGGTAGGTTCATCCAATAATAAAATTTCTGGTTCTTGTAATAACAAACGACATAAAGCCACACGACGACGTTCTCCACCAGAAAGTACACCGATTAATTTATCGGGTTCAGGCGTACGCAAAGCATCCATGGCAATTTCGAGTTTCGTGTCTAATTCCCAAGCATTGGAAGCGTCAATTTTATCTTGTAATTCTGCTTGTTGCGCCATTAACTTGTCCATTTTGTCTGCATCAGAATATACTTCTTCCAAACCAAACATATCGTTGATTTTGTTGTATTCATCCAAAATGGCAACCGTTTCGGCAACACCTTCTTTTACAATTTCAATCACGGTTTTCGTTTCGTCCAATTGTGGATCTTGCTCTAAATAACCCACATTATAACCCGGAGAAAAGGTAACATCGCCTTGGTAATTTTTCTCAACACCTGCTATAATTTTCAGTAAGGTAGACTTACCAGAACCGTTTAAACCGAGAATCCCAATTTTAGCTCCGTAGAAAAAACTGAGGTAAATATCTTTTAATACTTGTTTGTTAGTACTTTGATAGGTTTTAGAAACCTTATTCATGGAAAAGATCACTTTCTTATCGTCTGACATAATTGTTCTTTAATTTAATTGCTATACAGCAAATATACATAATTGTCTTAGCATTCGCACGTATAAATGTGGATTGAAAGGATGGAATGATTAAAAAATTTAAAAGCTATGTTCCTTGAATAAATTCTGTGATCGCTTATACTCATTTTCTATTAAACATAAACGTAAATCTTATATTATTTGACCTATTTTTTAAATGGAAATTTAACTTTTACGCATAAAAAAAGCTTTCATATGGAAGCTCTTATTTTTTTAGTATTGGAATTATACACGACCTTTCAAGGCATTAAAAACCCATGCAATGGCAAAGAATCCGATTCCGACAGCTCCAAATCCGTAGCCTGCAACGTCATCATATCTAAACGCACCAAGTGCTATTAAACCAATTCCTACTAATACCATTATCAAGGTTGCCCAAGCCAATACTGTATTTTTATTCATTCCCATAATTTATGTATTTGGGCGCATCCTCCGACTACTCGGAGGTCAGGTTTTCGACATTCGCTTTCAGCGAGGAGCTTCAACAAGTTTTATGCTGAGCAGAGTCGAAGTACCCAATCCTTTGCGCTTTTATGATTTACAAATATCGAGTTTTTAATTCAAAATTGAAAAGTTTAACACCTACAAATTCTAAAATGATGTTCGCAGTTACTGAAATTACAGAGAATAATTTTTAGTATCTTTCGCAAAAATTTAATTAAAAAATAGTGACCTATCCCATGAACAAAAAAAATTTACTCCTCATAATTAGCATCTTAGCATTATTTATTAGTTGTAATTCTACTACAGCTGTTGCAAATAGTTCTAAAGGTCCAAAACTTGAAAAATCATTACTTTGGAAAATTACAGGAAAAGATATCATAAAGCCTTCGTATTTATATGGAACGATTCATTTAACCTGTGATTATAAATTTACAGATAAACTAAAAAAAGCATTTGACGAAACGGATCGCTTGGTGTTGGAAATTGATATGGCGAACCCAAATTTACAAGCAGACATGATGAAACTCATCTTTATGGAAGATGGAAAAACCATTCAAAGTTTATTGAGCGAAGAAGATTATGCTACGTTATCTGCCTTTTTCAAAGAACAAGTTGGATTAGATTTGAAACTGTTCAACACCATGAAGCCGTTGGCAATTACCTCAACTATTACTTCTAAAATGACGGTTTGTGATCATGGCGTTGCGTATGAAAGTGAGTTTTTAAAAGTTGCCAAAGCACAAAACGAAGAGGTAATTGGTTTGGAGACCATTGCGGATCAAATGAGCGTTTTTGACAAAATTCCGTATGAAGAGCAGCTAAAAACACTGGTGGAAATGGCAAAAAATGGCATGGAAGAAAGCAAAAAATCTTTTGATGAAATGACGCTTTATTACAACGCAGAAGATTTGGAAGGTTTACAGGAAGTGATGATAAAACAAGGATTGGAAGCTGATTTTCAAGAAAATTTAGTCGATCAGCGCAATCGCAATTGGATTCCGTTAATTGAAAAAATTGCCACAGAAGCACCTGCTTTTATTGGCGTTGGTGCGTTGCACTTACCTGGCGAACAAGGTGTGATTAATTTATTGAGAAAGCAAGGATATACGGTTGTTCCTGTATATTAGGTGTTAGACCGCTTTGCTGTTAGACTTTTTGATGGTGTTTTTCCGTTGCTTCGCAACTTGATTTTTTATGTGTATAATTTTATTTTTCTACAACTTCGCTGCCAAGCGACTTCCTTGGTCAATAGCCCGTTTTGCATCTAATTCTTCGGCAATATCTGCACCACCAATAATATGAACCGTCATGCCTTTTGCTTGTAATGGTTCCATCAATTCTTTCAAAGGCGTTTGTCCTGCACAAATCACAACATTGTCAACTTCTAAAACTTTTGCTTCTTCATTTTGTGTGTAATGCAACCCTAGATCGTCAATTTTTGTATACTGAACTTCTCCAATGAAGTGTACATTTTTCTTTTTTAAATTTGTTCTGTGAATCCAACCCGTGGTTTTTCCTAGGTTTCCACCAAATTTTCCTTTGCTACGTTTGAACATGAAAATTTCTCTTGGCGATCCATGAAAATCGGGCTTCATATTTTCAATTCCGCCACGTGCTTGTAAACTTTTGTCAATTCCCCATTCTTTCAACCAAGCATCAATATTTTGTGAAGTCGATTCGCCTTCGTGCGATAAATATTCCGAAACATCAAATCCAATTCCTCCTGCTCCAATGACGGCAACACGTTTTCCAACGGTTTTTTTGTGTTTTAATACATCAATATAACTCAGTACTTTTTCGTTTTCAATTCCGTCAATTTTTGGAGTTCTTGGTTTGATCCCTGTTGCCAGAATGATTTCTTCAAAAT
>CAYGPQ010000173.1:0-4131 GCA_964351775.1 uncultured Kordia sp.
AATACTTTTTTTAAAACTTAAAAAATAGGTCGGAATTTCTTCCGACCATGACTGACCGAAGTTCGCTATTGGATATTAATAACAAACCCAACAATTTCCTCCAGACCATATTCCAGGGCAGTGACAATTTGGGTCACTATGGTAGATCATTCCTCCAGTACTCCCACAGGGACCTAGACCAATTCTACCACCATTAATGACAGCTTGTTTTTCTTTTTTTAATTGCTTAGTTCCGTTTAAACTTAAAATTTTTTTTAACATAGTAATTGAATTTAAAATTAATACTAAAAAAGATAAAGTAATTAATAATCAATTGGTTACGGTAATACCATAATTAACATTTAAACAGTAGTTTTTATAAACGTAAAATCCCAACAATAAAAACGTATAAAGAGTAAGACTTGCACGAGTTCTAAAAACTAAAGAGTCACCTATAAATTACTTTACAGATGACTCTAGCTATCTGAACTATACTATTTTTTACTTCTATTCAATAATTACACGTTTTGTAATAATTTCATCTCCAACAGTAAAAATAAAAATATACAATCCTTGTTTTAATTTTGAACGTAAATCTAAATTGAGATCTAAGACTCCCTTATCTAGTTTTAATCGTTCATAATTTTGTATTTGATGACCATTAAAATTGTGAATTTTCAAAGAGACATCTTTTATATCCGTATCAGCAACAATTTTCACATTCATCATTCCTTTATTTGGATTAGGTGAAATAGAGGTAATTGCTACTCTATTTAGAGAATGACCATATTGCACACAAATCAGGTCAGAAGGTGCTGAAGTATCACCATTAGAACAGATGGTTCTTACTTGAACCGAAGTACAATTATTAAAACCTAATGGTAATGTAACACTTGTATTGGAAGTTTGAATCGGCACCATAGATATTGGCCAATTACAACTACAATTCTGTGCCCAAACATTTGTACTTTCTACAATGTACCCAACAGCTCCAGGAACAGGATTCCAAACAACGGTGTTGCCTAGTGTTTGTATACTTGTCGGTGGATCTAGTAGACAGCATTCTTCAAGTGTAAAACTTTGTTGTAGCCATAGTTGCCCACAAACTGGATCCATAATTGATAACTTAACAGCATATGTTCTAGCATGAAAAGTAACAGCATCATTGTTTGGTAGGTTCTCAAATTTATCTATAACATCTATAGGAATATCTAAGTCCCAAGAGAACCAACCTGTACCAACAATCCATTCATAATTTCCACTGCTATTTAGAACCCACAGACTCATGAAAATTTCATCGACATCAATACTTTCACTTCCATTAAGATATACGCCTTCTCCTAGGCAAAACGTATCGTCTTTGTTACCGTCTTTGTCTTCATAGTGATATGCAATAGAAAGGTTTCCATCTACATACGTGAAATCTTTCTGAACTGATATCTGACCACAACCAGGACTTTTAAGTGATAATTTTACAGCATAGGTTCTAGGATGAAAAGTAACAGCATCAGTACCGGGTAAGTTTTCAAATATTTCTGTAACATTTACAGGGTTTTCTAAATTCCCTTGTATCCAACCTGTACCTACAATCCAAGTATATGTACCACTTGAGTTTAATTTATATAAAGTCAAAAAATATTCATCAACCTCAAAATTATCGCTTCCGTTAAGAAAGACGTCTTCGCCTAAGCAAAATTCAATATCTTTATCTTTCTGTGCATCTTCATAATGAAATTCTATATCGCTGCCATGCATTGTGAAATCATGTTCCAATGGAAACCATCCACATTCATCAGCATTAATTGCTAATTTTACCCGATACGTTACACCGTTTTGAAAAATCACACTTCCATCAGGATCATTTGCATATAAATCAGTAATATCGATTAAACCAGGACTCCCATTAAACCAGCCAGGAGATGAAGTATTAGAAGATCCCTGACTTGCCAACCAAGAGGTAGTTCCGTCATTGTTAACTCTCCAAACATCCATATAATACTTATTCTGCGAGCCTTGAATGGTTGCGTTACCATTTAAAAAAATAGTTTCTCCATCACAAAATTCATTTTTTATGTTTCCTTGAGCATCTTGAAAATGAAACGCTACTAGTTCTTCTATTTCACTCTCGTCACCCACGCCTACTGCATAAAAAGCATTTTGAGTAGCTACTACTTGAGGAGAGCATGCACCAAATAAATCTGTTGCGGCATTAATTGCACCTTCTCGAGCAAGTGCATAAGTAGAACCTGAAGTTAGATATTCGGTTTGCATTCTGTATGCTATTCGTTCGGCATCAAGAATACCAATTCCATTCACAGAAAACGTATCTCCATTATCATTTACTTCATCAGTAGTGGCTGATCCTTCTACTAATAAAAAGAACCAATGATTTAATACACTACTGTTTGTATGAACACCTCCAAAATCACCTGCGCCAAACTCCCAAAAAGTACCTTCATATGTGTCGGGTAAATTTAAATTATTTGGATCCGACATGTCTCTTAGTGCATAATTATTGAGTGTAACATCTTCACCTATAAACCATCTTTCCTTTTCAGGAGCTGCCATACTTTCAACACAAGCGCCCCAAATATCTGCAAGACCTTCATCTAGCGCTCCGGATTCATCTTGATATGTTAAATTTGAAGAGAATTGATCAACTGCATGCCCCATTTCATGAGCACTTACATCTAAAGATGTTAACGGACTAAACTGTGTACCATCACCATCACCAAATACGATATTAGCTCCAGTCCATTGTGCATTGTTTGGTGTTGTAGCTCCATTATTATTAATAGGAAAGATTACATGTACAAAAGCATTTATTCGAGCGCCGTTTTCATCATAACTATTTCTTTGATGGACGTTAGAAAAATAATCATAGGTCATTTCTAATCCCCAATGTGCATCCAATGCTGCTTGATCCTGGTCAGCATTATTCCATTCTGCAGCAGTCCAATTATCGTCTGCGTCTATAAAATCAATAGCCCCGCCTAAATTACTATTCAAAACTCCTTGATTATTTCGGGTATGTATTCCATTACCTCTAGTATCGTCAAAAAGTCTAAAACCGTTTGGAAAACCGTTCGCTGCACCTTGTGTTTCAATAGTTCTTTGTCCACTGTACATGGTGTCTGCATCTGAAGAACACATCACTTGTTCTTTAGCAACTATGTTACCTGAATTGGCATCCACAAAATAAATAGCTCTATCAAAAGGTACGAATGTATAGATATCATATTTGTATACCAATTTGTATTCAAAACCAGTTTTCTGACTATTCTTAACAGGAAGAATTACCAATTCACCTTCAGGTTTCTGATAATCACCTCGTAGCGGGTTTTTTTCACTTTCCCAAGCATAGGTTTTAGCATTCATTTTAGTTAGAAGCGTTTCAAATGTCCTCTTTGCAGAAATAGTTGCCGTTGTTGACGCTATTTTTACATCGTAAAATTCACCATTAGCACGTTTTAGCTGTCCATCTTTGGTATGAACTTTATAAATACCATGCTCAACTTTTATGTTGTTGTAATAGTGTTGATAGGTGTAATGAGTGAATGAAAGACGGTCGGTTTTTACATTAATCTCTTTTAGCTCATCATTTGATTTTATGTTTAATTCTTCTTTAAAGAAAGATTGTATTTGGCTGACTTTATAGGAATTTGCTTCATTGAAATTGATAAAAGTAGAGTTTCCAAGTTCGGAAATTACTTTTTTATCAATTTTACTTTCTTGCGCTATTCCTTGCAGAAATAGCCCCAAAAAGAGGATCCATAAAATAAGTGTTTTTTTTGTTTTCATAAGTGTGAGTTTTAATTAGAATTGTTTTTTTGAAGTAAATAATGATTAAATGTAAAGACAAAAAAAAGCGAATAATAGTATCGTATATGGCAATTCACGGAATTATAGGAAACTTCAAGTGATTTTATATTGATTCGTGCATTTTCATTTGAGGCAACTAATTATTTAGTATGTAATTTCTCAAATTATGGTAGTATTGATATTGATATATATGCTTGTGGTGATCCAATATTCTTTTTAAAACTTAAAAAAAACAGGTCGGAATTTCTTCCGACCATGACTGAACCTAGGTTCGCTTTATTAACAATACGATCTAATTGCAAATTTTGTTATTGTTTTTAACAATGACCT
>CAYGPQ010000174.1:0-1920 GCA_964351775.1 uncultured Kordia sp.
GTGCTGAATTTGGGTTAACGATGGAGCCATTGTTGGAGCTCTTTGTAGCTTTTTTTTAAGCTGCAAAAGCGACTGGCGAGAGCTGTCCCCTTTAATAAGAAGCTAAAATAGCTGATAAATGACTTAAAAGCTAGTATTCACCTGTGTTTTCTCTATTTTGAAAACCCAATTTTTATGCATAGTTTTAACGAGATTTTACAAAACGAATACGTTATCGAATACAATTTGAAAGCAAAGAAAGATTATTCACAGCCCAAGATTTATGATGCTGGAGGCGATTTAAGCAAACGTTGGTATGTGTATTACTCCTACCGAGAGCCAAAAACAGGTAAATTAAAAAGACAGCCTCCTATATATAAAGGAGCAAATCGATTTGATACAAAAGCAGAACGCCTTGAAATTTTAATGGCGTACAAACTTGCTTTGAAGAAGTTGTTATCACAAGGGTATAGTCCTTATGAGAACTACAAGGTTACAGAAGCTAAAATTGAGAAGGTTGAAAACGAAACTAATACTAACGACATTAGTTTAACGGTAGATACTAATGAATATACAACAAAAGAAGCCTTGACTTTTGCCCTTGAACAGAAACTCCCCTATTTGTCAAGACGTGGTAAAATAAATATTAAAGGGAATTTGAATCGTTTTCTAACTTGGTTAAAGGATCAAAAGTTAGATACCATTAATATAAAGGAACTAAAACGCCGAGAAGTTTCAACTTTTTTAAATACTATTAAGAAATATGACAAGCATCGCAACTTAACAGATGAACCCGTTAATGCAAAAACACGTAATGGTTATAGAACTTCGCTGTCTTCACTTTTTAGCCAATTGGTAAGTGATGATATCGTAGAGTACAATATTATTACGGCAATTAAGAAATTAAAAGAGAATCCTAAAAAACATAAATCATATACAGACGCGCAAATTAAAGTAATGCGTGAGTATATGGATAAGAACGATCCATACCTTAGAAAGTTTACACAGTTTATTACATACGCTTTTTTGAGAAATGTGGAAGTATGCAGACTTAAAGTTGGCGATATTGATTTAGAGAATAGAAGATTGTATGTTCAAACCAAAACCGAAGCACAGGAAGTTGTTCCTATTATTGGTAGTCTGGCAAAGGTTATTGAGCAAATGGAACTCCATAAATACAAATCAACTGATTTTATATTTTCAGATAGTGAAACTTGTGGAGCGTGGAATGTTTCTGAAAAAACTAAAACCAATCATTTTTATGATCGTTTCGCCATAATGAAAAAAGAGCTAGAACTCGATGCCGATCAAACCTTATATTCTTTTAAACATACAGCCGCTTCAAATTTATATAATTCTTTAGCTTCTGAAGGTAAAGCAAACGAACAAGTGCTTATGGAACTGATGGGATTCACAAGACATAAAACCAAGTCACAATTAAAAAAATACCTTAGAGGAATTGGAGCTTCTCTTGCAAAAGATTATTCTAGTAAGTATACTATTGATTTTTAAATCAAATTAAAACTATAAAAAAGGGCGCATACAACAATTATAAATAAATGTATTCATTATGTATTAAAAGCACAGCGCTCTTTTTTTAATTATTTATAACTCATCATTAAGTAATAAGTTCATCCAAAACAATTCATTGCTTAGTGATAAGTTGTTTTATTCATAATTCCACACTTCTTTTAACATCATTCAGTTTTATGAATAAATATTACCAAGCTCGCGTTTTACACTTTCTTTTCGTATTAATTTACAACTCAAAACATCAGAAAAGGATTATTATTCATTCCGTTCTACTTCAATTTCATTAAAAAATTCAACTAAAGAGAAATTTTTTTTCAAAGATTCTCATCTCTTTGAAGGCTGAAATTCCATAAATCATCTTTTCTGAATCAAAAAAAGATCGTTTGGATTTTTATGTGAATCCTTTTA
>CAYGPQ010000174.1:1930-4004 GCA_964351775.1 uncultured Kordia sp.
TCCTTTTAGATGCAAAAAACTGATTTTTAGCAGTTTAAATAAAATTAAAAAAATCGAAACCAAAAAAGGGTAAAAAGTACACCAAAAGTATCCAAAACTTAGTCCAAACTATGACCAAAGTTCTAGCAAACTTTATAGAAAATTAAACCAAACTTTACATAAAACTCCACCTAACTTTCACCAAATAAGCGAATTATATATTAAGTGAGTTGCTTTTTTCTGAATTTCACTATAGTTTTTAAAAGAAATATTAGTTAGCTTTACTACAAGCCGAAAGAGTTCGATTCATATTAGTATGAGCATCTAATTTAGAGATTAACTGTTCATATATTAGCCTCCATTTTATAAACCTTGTAAAGAAAAAAGTAATACTGAAGAAACAAAATTGTACAACCCGAACAATCATATTGATTGTAAAAAAACATGTAGCATTTCATAGATAACATACAAAAGTTACCAATATTCAGTCAAACGCATCTAGTTAGTAAACTATAGGTGTAATTATCTCAGATAAATATCAAAAATACGAAGTCGCCAATGTCCGCGACTAGGGATTCTTTTGTCCAAAATTATTGGAATCATTCATATCATAATTCAACATAAATAGCGTAAAAATCTAATTGAAAGCAGAAACAGTATATAACGTAATTCAAGCATTAAACTCAGACGAGAAACTGAGATTATATGCAATGCTTGAATTGCATAAAGTTGCTGCTAAAAGAACTAGAAGAAAAAAACGAAAACTAATCTCTGTAGCAAGTGCTATGGACGATTTACTAGCGAAAACATTTAATAAATAGTATAATCAATACCAACTAATGGTAATTCACTTTTCAACTGTTTTTAAAGCACTTGATACTTTTATAGCACAACATAATACGACTTCTGATAGTCTTTCAGCTCGTTTGCGTCAACCAGTGATTGCAACCGCTAGAGAGCTTATCCGAATTTATGGTGCTTCCTTATTAAAAGCTAATAGGCAATCTTCTTTTGATCCTCTAAAGATTCCATCATTAAAGACTAATAACGTACAGTTAGCCACCATTGCACATATTAGCACCAGAACTATACAAAGACATCTTAAAAAGTTACTTCAAGCCAATATAATTACACAAAAGATTTGGCATGGATCTAATGCGAGTTATGAACTCTATTTGAATCCGAAAATATTGTTGATAAACGGTTTAGAACCTGTGAACAACTCACAAATTTCAGTGAAAATAGAAAAAACAAAAAGCACTGATAATCAGTTTTTAAAAAAACATCATCGGTCAACTTGTCCACATACAGACTCTAGTAACAATAGTTACATAAATAATATACTAATAGGAGTTCATAAAAAATTAGATGCTGATAGAAAAAGGAGTTCGCTCTCGCTCACAGATTCTAATTTTTCTTGCAACAAAACTGGTAACAATTTTTCAAGATACGTAGAGAAGGAAGGCGCAAAGGAAAATAAAGAGCTAGGTACGCAAGGCAAACCAGGCGCGCGAAATTTTTATCAAGTTTCAACTGAAAACTATCAAACACAGACATATAATCAGCATGATAATGATGCAGAGAAGGAAGGTAAAAGCTTAGAAGCCACAGAACAAGCCAAAGACATAGTTTCAAGGTTTGAGGCTTCTAGCTTTTCCTCCCTTAATTTTTATGTGGATGCATTGTGGAAACTTGCCAAAAATACCCTTTACCAAAATATATTCTTGACTATTAATCAAGAAAAACGAGCAAAAGAATTGTTGTGCTTATGGTATGAACCTGAGAGAGCAGAACATTTGGATAAAGTTCACAAAGTTTATATGGAACGGATTGGTTTGGTATGTAAGTATATCGCTAAAGATCCTGAAAATCGATTTGTTCAGTTACCAAACTGGTATTTTGACCCAACTAATAAATTTGGTTTTACAGGCACAAAGGTTTGGTATGAAAATCAAATGCGAAGTAAACAAAAAACTCGCTTAAAATTAATTCTACATGCACAGATTCGACGTTTCTTATACAATGAAAAAAGGCAAACTGATGTAAGCATTCCGTAAACCCCGTATTGCATATAAGGAATATGATTTTAAAGAGT
>CAYGPQ010000175.1:0-3996 GCA_964351775.1 uncultured Kordia sp.
ATGCTTCTGAAGTTGAACAAAAGCTTCCTGCAGGTCTGCGAGGCGCTTCTGAAGTTCAACAAAAGCTTGCCGCATTGCTGCGAGAAGGTTTTGTTGGTGATTTTATTGCGCACTTCGACTCCGCTCAGCGTTCATTACTTTCTGTAATGAAATGCTAAAAAAATGGTAGTTTTCATGAATGAAAATACCTAGTGAAGCTATCGAGATGTGTCACATTGAGCGCAGTCGAAATGCTTATATGAAACGAAGCCAAAGTCTATAAAGTTGTTTTTTTCTATGTTTTTGATTGAAATTGTATCTAATTACGGAAAACCACATTCATACGTATACTCTTTGTTTTACATTTGGAGAATACTTGGAATCTTTTTGTGAATTCATTAAAAATAAAGTAGAAATCCTTTAGATTTGTAAGAAAGATATACTGTATAATTAGCACATGTGTTTATTATATAGATTTTACGACAATTTTATGAACAATCAACAGAAAATTATTTTAAACGACAGAAATTGGTCTTCCTTAAAATATGGATTGGCTGATTTTCTACTAAAAAATGCTTTTTCAAATGAGAAACTTAGCCACAATGTTAAGCCTTACGAAACAATATATCATTACACCGATCTAAACGGATTAATAGCCATTTTAGAATCGCAAAGTTTTTTTTGTACAAACATCAATTTTTTAAATGACCGAAAAGAGTTTAATCACGGAGTTGAATTAGTTAAAGAGAATATTAATTCTATAATAGAAAGTAAAGGAAACACTGAAATTCTGAAATATTTAGAAACTGAAATCGATTCAATTTTAGATATTGACAGATATGTAACTTGCTTTTCAAAAAATGGCGATTTATTAAGTCAATGGCGTTCTTATGGAAATCATGGAAAAGGAATTGCAATAGGATTTGCACCTCACGAAATGGAAGACTCAATTGCTGATGAAGTCTTTGGAATGGATATAGTTTATAATCCTGAAATTCAAAACAGAATAATTGAAGAATATTTAAAAATCATACCTGAATACTTTGAACAAAATAAAGAGATATTTGATTGGGGAAACTATAATTTCGAATATTTAGTTGCTAAATCTACTATTGAGTATATAGAAGCAGCAATAGCAACTTTTAAGCATCCAAGTTTCATTGAAGAGGAAGAATTTAGAATTGAATATAAATTTGATGGAATTTTAAACAAAACTAAAGAAAAGGAAATCTTATTTAGAAGTTCCGACAATCTCATTATTCCGTACGTAAAGATATTTTCAAAATTTACCGAAGAAAAAGATAAATCTGACAATGAGAAAGATTCCGATTTTGGAACAAAATTACCGTTAAAAGAAATAATACTTGGTCCATCTTTAGACTTTGAAATAAATAAAGTAGGAATTGAAAAATTATTGTGCAGAACCGATTATAATAATATTGAAATAAAGCAATCAGCAATTCCATATCGAATATAAAAACTGTGGCTAAAACCTTTTAATTCATTGCTGGTTTTAGCCTATTTATGAAAATCTCACTACGATAAATTCAGTGAGTATATAGATTTCTTATTCGGTTTGTATTTGTTAATTCGTTGCTAAACCAGGCAACTAATCTTATACAAATACGTTACACCCCATTTAAAAATCGTGCAATAATGATTTTGCGAAACAAATTAAGATTAAGGTAAATGAATATTATTAATGATTATATAGAAAATAATGAGCATCATCTTGATGGTTTAAGCTTCAATAAGTCTGATAGTGGAATTGAAATATATTTTACTACACCAAATATTAAAGTAATACTTGATAAAAAAACTTTAAGTAATTTATTAAAGGGCAAGTTGATAGACAACCTTTCCGGGTTCAAATATTATAATCATTTTGGCTTTAGTTATAATAATTATGCAGAGTTTTTTATCGGCAATGATTCAACTTTCCCATATGAATTATATGGAAATACAACAAACATCAATTTGAGTTTTAAAATTGCAGGGTATTATATTGAGATTAATAGTGTTAGTCAATTATGTCAGATATTACTTGAGCCATATTATTCAAAGTATCTAGATTATATTGCAGATAGAGGGTTGATAGAATATTTCTACACAATTAAAATATATGATTCTCCAATAAATCAGCACAAGCATTTATTAATAAAGGCTCTTTATTATTTGAATTCTCATTATTTACATAAAACGGATAGTTTTGTAAAAATCTATAATGTTTTAACTGATGATTATGATACAATAATTGAAGATTCTGAAAATGAGATGATAGTTAATATAGAACGAAAACGTATACGAACTAGAAAAGATTTCATAAGTATTGAGCCTATTATTTTATTTAATCATGCATCAACCCAAGATAAAGAGAATCGATTTCTAGGTTTTTATAGAATACTTGAATTTTTCTTTAATCGGGCTTTAGAACATGAGTTTAAGAAATTAAGAAATGATTCAAATATTTCAGAAAAGGAAATCATTAAAATTATTCAAAGGAAAGATGAAAGATATTTGCTTTTTACTTTGTTAAATAATATTTTAACAAAAGCTGAAAAGAAGCGAATTGTTACTTTCCTTATATCAAAATCATTTATTGATAAGGATAAATTTGAATATTTCTGTGGTAAGCTTTATGAATACAGAAATTCATTAGTTCATGCTAAAGAATATCAAATAGATTCAACAAAATTACCTGATTTATTTAATGAAACGAAAGACTATAAAATATGGAACTATGTCGTAAGAGTTTTAGCAAGAGCCTGTATCGAAAGAATGAATTCAAAATAAAAACAGGATGTAACACCGATAACCATTCCACAAACCCATAATTGTATAAAAAAGCCCACTAATTCTTAGCCCTTTTAAGAAGTCTTTCTTTTATCTTCTCGAGTAAACAAAATGAAAACACCAATTTGAAAATTAGATGTTCAGTCAAAACTATTCCACAATCGATGTAATGAAAGTAAAACAATTTCGACTTACGCAGCAACAAAAAACCAACCAAATGAAAAAAAGTATTTTAGCAGTATTGGGAATGTTTCTAGTATTTGCTTGTAAAGACGATAAAAAATCAACAAAAACTCCTGAAACTACCACAAAAGAAGTAACAATTACCACAAAAAAATACCCAGAAAATTTACAAAAAGTATTTGATGCTCATGGCGGAATTGACACATGGAACGCAGCACAAACCCTGGTGTATGAACTAGTAAAACCAGAAGCAACAGAAAAACACATCACTGATTTGCATTCGCGAAAAACACGTTTGGAAGGAAAAAATTTCACCATTGGTTATGACGGAAAAGACGTTTGGTTAGCTCAAAAAGACACGACAGCTTTTAAAAGCAATGCACGTTTTTATCACAACTTATATTTCTATTTTTATGCGATGCCTTTTGTATTGGGCGATGATGGAATTATGTATGATGAGGTGGAAAGTCTTTTGTATGAAGGTGTTTCATATCCCGGTTATAAAATTTCGTATGGCGATACTATAGGCGATTCTCCAGAAGATAATTACTTTATTTATTACAATTCTGAAACCTATCAAATGGAATGGTTAGGCTACACGGTAACGTATTTTAATGGCGAACCAAGTACAAAAGTAAGTTACATTCGGTATAGCGATTGGCAGAATATAAATGACATTATATTGCCAAAAACATTGACGTGGTACAAAAGCGAAGACAATAAAGTAACGGAAGTACGGAACTCAGTTGAATTTACCAATGTAAGTTTAACCGATAAAATGATGGATAACGACATGTACGAGAAGCCAGCAGATGGTGTTGTGGTTCCAAAAGAATAATAAAAAGGAAAATAAGCGTACAAAAAATGCCTCTTCGCTGTGAAGAGGCATTTTATATTAAATACTATTTTTAAAACTATTGTTTATATCCTTCGTTTAAGTGTAACTGATTTGCATCAAATCCGGTAAACATAATATTGTTTAAAAGATTACGTAGTTGAAAACGAATTGGACTTACATTCGGAAGTATGGAATGCTCACTT
>CAYGPQ010000176.1:0-3970 GCA_964351775.1 uncultured Kordia sp.
AGGTTAACTAATTGTTCTGCGAATTCTTTTAAATCTGCCATTTTCTATCGTTTTAAAATAATGTTTTTGTTAAATATTTGTTTTATTAAGTGCGTACTTTTTTGTATTATCTTTCAGATAATGTTTTTAAGATACCTGCTAATTTACCGCCACCTGATTTAAGTGCAGAAATAACATTCTTAGCTGGAGATTGTAATAATCCAACGATTTCTCCTATAAGCTCTTCTCTAGATTTGATATCTACTAGGGCATCTAATTGCTCGTCTCCTACGTAAACTGCAGTTTCTATAAAGGCACCTTTTAATAGTGGCTTTTTAGATTTTCTTTTCTTTCTGAAGTCCTTGATTAATTTTGCAGGAGCGTTTCCTGTTTCTGAAAGCATTAATGAAGTATTTCCTTTTAATACATCAGGAAGTTCTCCAAAGTCTTTTTCAGAAGCCTCCATTGCTTTTGCAAGCAATGTGTTCTTGATTACTGCAAGTTTAATATTACCTTTGAAACATGCTCTTCTTAGTTCTGATGTAGCATCAGCGTTTAATCCAGAGATATCTGTTAAGTAAATATTTGTATTCTCAGCTAACTGTGCAGTTAATTCTTCTATTACTACTAATTTTTCTTTTTTAGTCATGATAAAAATCTTTTTTAACTACCAATTGTTTTCGGGTCAACAGCTATACTTGGGCTCATTGTACTAGAGAGATAGATACTTTTTACATACGTACCTTTCGCTGCAGTTGGCTTTAGTTTCATTAATGTTTGTAATAATTCAGCTGCATTTCCTTGAATTTTGTCTGCAGAGAATGAAGACTTTCCTATTGCTGCGTGCACAATACCAGTTTTGTCAACTTTAAAGTCAATTTTACCAGCTTTTACTTCTGTCACAGCTTTAGCAACGTCCATTGTTACAGTTCCAGTTTTCGGGTTTGGCATTAAACCTCTTGGCCCTAAAATTCTACCTAAAGGTCCTAATTTACCCATTACACTTGGCATTGTGATGATTACATCAACATCTGTCCATCCACCTTTGATTTTACCAAGGTATTCATCTAATCCAACATAGTCAGCTCCTGCTTCTAATGCTTCAGCTTCTTTATCTGGAGTTACTAATGCTAAAACTTTTACGTCTTTACCTGTTCCATGAGGCAATGTTACTACACCTCTTACCATTTGATTTGCTTTACGTGGATCAACACCTAATCTTACAGCAATATCAACAGACGCATCAAATTTTACATTTGTGATTTCTTTTACTAAGCTTGACGCTTCAGCAACAGAATACAATTTGTTTCTATCAACTTTAGCTAAAGCTTCTTTATGCTTTTTCGTTACTCGTCCCATTTTTCTTAGATTTAAAAAGGTTTATCACCAGATACTGTTAATCCCATAGATCTTGCAGTTCCTGCAACCATACTCATTGCTGACTCCTTTGTAAACGCATTTAAGTCTACCATTTTGTCTTCAGCAATTGCTTGTACTTGCTCCCAAGTTACGCTTGCTACCTTTTTACGGTTTGGTTCTCCTGATCCTTTTTTAATCTTTGCCGCTTCCATCAGCTGAACTGCTGCTGGTGCTGTTTTCACTACAAAGTCAAAAGATTTGTCTTTGTATACAGAAATAACAACTGGAACTACCTTCCCTTGTTTATCTTGTGTTCTAGCATTAAACTGCTTACAGAACTCCATGATATTAACTCCGGCAGCACCTAAAGCGGGTCCAACCGGTGGCGACGGATTCGCTGCACCTCCCCTAACTTGTAGCTTAACTACTTTACTTAATTCTTTTGCCATTTTCTTGTTTTAATTTGTGCAACACTTTTTGTTTGGAAGCTAAAAGCATTACGTGTATATATAATGTGTAACAATTATATTTTCTCTACTTGCATGTAACTTAGTTCTAAAGGAGTTTTTCTTCCGAAAATTTTTACCATTACTTCTAACTTACGTTTTTCTTCATTGATTTTTTCAACAGTTCCATTGAAACCATTAAAAGGACCGTCAATTACTTTGATTGTTTGTCCTATTGTAAATGGAATCGCTACATTGTCAGTTTTCACTGCTAATTCATCCACTTTACCAAGCATTCTATTCACTTCTGATTGTCTTAACGGAACAGGATCTCCTCCTTTTACTTCCCCTAAGAAACCTATGACATTGGTAACTGATTTTATGACGTGCGTTACTTCTCCTGCTATATTTGCTTTAATCATAATATACCCTGGAAAGTAAACTCTTTCTTTATTCACTTTTTTGCCATTACGAATTTGAATCACCTTTTCCGTTGGCACTAATACTTCCTCTACATAATCTTGCAATCCAAGCCTAGCAATTTCGCTCTCTATATAAGCCTTTACTTTATTTTCCTGCCCACTGACAGCTCTCACAACATACCATTTCTTCACATTAGAATCCGCCATAATTAAGTATAATTTTTGAGAGTGATTATTGACCTAGTACTAATTTATACACATATCCTAATGATTCAGCAAATACTGTATCGACTCCCCAAATTGCTATTGAGAAAATGATTGAGAAAATAGCAACAACTATCGTTAGACGTTGTGCTTCTGGCCATGCTGTCCAAGTGACATTGGTTCTCAATTCCTCGAAAGATTCTTTTATATAATTTACTATACCAGACATATTGTGATTTTATTAGCACGGGTTGAGAGACTCGAACTCCCGACACCTGGTTTTGGAGACCAGTGCTCTACCAACTGAGCTAAACCCGTATTTTATAAAAAGGCGCCCCGAAAAACGGGACACCTCTACTATTGTTTATCAGACTAGTTCTTAGTCTAAAATTTCTGTTACCTGACCTGCACCAACAGTTCTACCACCTTCACGGATTGCGAAACGCAAACCAACGTTCATTGCGATAGTGTTGATTAACTCAACTGTAATTGTTAAGTTATCTCCTGGCATCACCATCTCTACACCTTCTGGTAAAGAAATAGTTCCTGTTACATCCGTAGTACGAACATAAAACTGAGGACGATAATTATTGTGGAATGGAGTGTGACGTCCACCTTCTTCTTTTTTCAAGACATACACCTCAGCTTTAAACTTAGCGTGTGGCTTTACAGAACCTGGCTTACAGATTACCATACCTCTACTAATTTGAGTCTTTTCAATACCTCTTAATAAGATACCTACGTTATCTCCCGCTTCTCCTCTGTTAAGGATTTTACGGAACATTTCAACTCCAGTTACAGTAGATGTTAGTTTTTCAGCACCCATTCCGATAATCTCAACAGGATCACCTGTGTTAGCTACACCCGTTTCAATACGACCAGTTGCAACAGTACCACGACCTGTAATTGAGAATACATCTTCAATTGGCATTAAGAAATCTTTTTCAACATCACGCTTTGGTAATTCAATCCAAGTATCAACAGCTTCCATTAATTCCATTACTGTATCAACCCATTTTTGCTCACCATTTAAAGCTCCTAAAGCAGATCCTTGGATAACAGGTCCGTTATCACCATCATACTCATAGAAAGAAAGTAATTCTCTTACTTCCATATCAACAAGTTCTAATAATTCCTCGTCATCTACCATATCGCATTTGTTTAAGAATACGACCATACTTGGAATACCTACCTGACGACCTAAAAGGATATGCTCACGTGTTTGCGGCATTGGTCCATCTGTAGCAGCTACTACTAGAATAGCTCCATCCATTTGAGCAGCACCAGTTACCATGTTTTTCACATAATCGGCGTGACCTGGACAGTCAACGTGCGCATAGTGACGGTTCGCTGTTTGGTACTCAACGTGTGATGTGTTAATTGTAATACCTCTTTCCTTTTCTTCAGGAGCATTATCGATACTTGCGAAATCTCTTACTTCAGAAAGACCAGCATCAGCTAATACTTTAGTAATAGCAGCTGTTAAAGTAGTTTTACCGTGATCTACGTGTCCAATAGTACCAATATTTAAGTGCGGTTTGGAACGATCAAAAGTTTCCT
>CAYGPQ010000177.1:0-3964 GCA_964351775.1 uncultured Kordia sp.
GGTGGTGTGAGAGGCGCAGTGGCGATTTTTAAGTCGTCACCCGTCTACTCGATTATGTATATGCTTTTTACGCTGCTACTTATCCAAAATAAGCATTTTATGTTAGTTTAAGAAACAGGAGTTCAAAAAAAAAGCCTAAATGCTGCTTAAATATACGTTTTAAATCAAACTTCGTTGAATGGATAACTTCTCACTAAAGCTTATTTCTTAGCAATGATTCCTTCTTTTTCTAAAGATTTGATAAGCGCTTTTACATACAAATGGATGGTTTTTGAAATATCTTTAGGATTGATAATATCATAATTTCCCGACCAAACCAATGATTTCTCGGAACCATCTTTTAAATTATACACATAGGTTTCTACACAAAACACTTTGTAGCTTTTGTAAGTATCCTGATCGAAATATTCATCTTGAGAGGTGAAAAAAGCGCCTAAAAATTTTTGTAAATTATAATCGAGTTTGGGTGATGCACCACTTCGCGATTCATTTTCCTCAACGCCTTTTACTGCAGAAACCAACACCGTATCATATCCTACACTGAGTAATTTTGTGACTTGCGCTTCAATTTCTGATTCGGTTTGCGTAGCATCTTGAAATAATTTTTCAAATACCACCGTACTTTGAATAGCATTTATATTCCGAGCATTCAGTGCTGTTGTTACTTGAAATTCAAAATTACTACGCGCTTCAAAATCAGACGTTACGCCAACAACTAAGATGTTTTTAGGATTAAAATCGGTAAGTGATGGGTTTTTCCAACTTTCATTCAACCTTACCGTAGCACACCCGACAAGGAAAAAAGTCAATACTATTTTTATGAATATTTTCATGAGCGTGAAGCCAGGTTAGTCGATGAGTTCTTTTTTTACAGGAATGATCGTTCTAGGATTAATCAGTTGTTGTTCTTCTAAAACGGCAATGGTTAACTTTACATAATCGTCTACAGATTCATCAATAGAGGTAGGATCTACAATGTCAATATATCCTTTCCAGATCAATTCTCTATCTTTTGTTGGACAAATACAATACAGGGACGTTTCCGAGTGATAAATGGTATATTGATCGTAATATTCAGGATTGTAATAAATATCTTGATATTGTAAATAGTCATCGCTAAATTTTCGATAGGTTTCATCATAGTTATGATAATTTTTCTTGTATGCTATTATATCTTCAACACCTATAATTTTAGTAAACAAAATCGTGTCAAATCCATCAGCAATCAACTTATCTTCTAGTGTTTTGAGTGCTTCTTCCGTCATTTTTTCAGTTCTAAAAGAAGGATCAAATAATGTGAGACTTTCCACGGCTTCAGCACCTCGTAATTCCAGTTCCTCTTTGAGTTGTTTTTCATATTTTTGACGCGCTTCCATATTCGATGTCAAACCAACGATGATTACTTTTTGAGGTTCATAGCGTTCAATGTCAGGGTTTTTCCAATAATCTATCAACTGTGTAGTTGTACAACTTATCACTGTCAATACCAATAGTACTAGTATAAATAATAATCGTTTCATGGCAGTTTTTTTAATATTTTCGATCCAATAAAGTTCTATATTTCACTTCCTTTTTCACATCCTTTATGATGTTAAAAACTTGTGATTTTAGCATTCTATATTCTTGCAAAAATTGATTGACTTCAACAGCTAATTTTTTGTGTTCCTCCTTATAAGCTTTTTCATCTGTTGGCTGATCTATCTCATCTACCATAATTTTGAGCCCTTTTTCATGTGCTATCACAGCGTCGATAAATTGTATAGTTCGTTTTTCGGATCTGTTGATAGCATCTACAATTTCTTTATCATTTGAAAAATCTTTGAGCTCTAACAATTCAATAGTGAATGTTTTGATGAGGTCTTCAAAAAAAAGATGTTCATCTTTTATGAAATTTAATTCTGAGAGCCAAGCCAATGACTGTTTGTGCATTTCTTCGGGACTTAACCATTCGATATACTTTACAGTTGTTTGTGCTGTTTTCATAGGTTGTATTTTAGTAGATAAAGCAGAAAATAATTATTACTATTTTCTGCTTTATTAGATTATTATTGAACTTCAATTACTTTTTTTGGTTGTTCCTTTGCTTCTTCGTTTTTTTGAAGATTCAATTTTAAAATTCCATTTTCATACGTTGCTTTTACATCCTGATCTGTGTTTACAGTTGTTGGAAGTTGTAGCGATCTTTTGAAAGAATTATAACTAAATTCTTGACGTGTGTAGCCTTCCTCTTTTTCAGTAGCTTCCTTCCTTTTTTCACCGCTAACATTTAGCATTTTATCATTAATGGTTACTTCAAAATCTTTTTTAGTAAAGCCTGGCGCAGCAAATTCAATTTCAAAATTTGTATCATTTTCTTTTACATTCATGGCAGGCATCATACTATCTTCTTCTATAAAATCATTCGTAAAGAAATCATCACCATTAAAAATACTTTGTAAGCTTCGATTTGTCCAAGGGAATAATCTGTTTCGGTTATTGTATTTAATTAGAGACATAATATAAAGTTTATAGTTAGACATTATTTTATATTTCAAAAGTACCAATGAAACAACGATGATACAATGATATATATCAGCTAGCTAAATTAAATAATGACTTTTTTTGATAGATTGTTTAACGTACGTTCGATATAACTTTTACAAAGTAATAACGGAAGTGTTTCTTGAAAATTTAGAATTAAGAATTTGATCTTCAATTATTTATTTTAGTTTGTATCATTTCTATTTTAAATTAAAGAACTCATGAATCTTAGATTTCTCCAAGGCTTGAGAAGAAATCACTTGTTAATGCTGATTTTAATTGTTAGTGTATGTTTTAGTGGTAAATAAGGTAAGTGATTATTTTCGCTATATCTAAAAGTACACAAATAAAAAATAAGATTAACATAATAAACAGATTTTGCTATTAAATATTCAGTTTATGTCAAACTATACAGATTTTTTATTTGATTCTGATTTTTCTAATTCGGTTTATATTGAGTAACCAATTGCGCCACGAGGTTGAAATACAATTTCAAAGAATTAAGGTTTTTGAAATAAATGTAAATCGTTCTTATTTGAGAAGTAAAGTGTTCAAAAAAATCTATACATTGTCAATTATTAGATTCTATGACAGAAGATAGATGTATACAGTTTAATTAAAATATACACTATGGTATATGGTTTCGGATAATTTTATTGATTATAATAAAAAACGTAAATTAACAATGAATTACTATTCCCAATGCCAATTAACTAAAGGGAATATCTCATATCTTTCAATTGAATGTATTATCATTAATCATCATTAATGGACATCATCCGTCCTATGTATCCCCCAATAGTACCTCCAATTATAGTGCCTACAAAAGGTATACATGAAGCCAAAGCTGCACCTATAAACGCACCACTTGTCGAATACGCAATTCCTTTAATTGCTTCGTTGCCTGATTTTCTTGAGTATTCATCAGCAGCTTTTTTTCCTTTCTCCTTTAATATTCTATTGTATTCATTCATTGTTTTGTTTGATTTTTCATAAAACGCTCCAGATAAAGACATAATAAATAGTTTTAATTTAATTATTGAATAAATTCATGAATGTTACTTAAATATACAACAAATATCGTTTCTTTCTAAATTTTCCATTACTTCTTTTTATTTATTAACCTGAGTTCGATTAATATTAATGGCTTATTTATTAGCAAAAAAGATAGATTTTCAGTAAATTAAAGTGTTGAAATTCAATTTATTAATCCAAAAATCTATCTATGATAATCTACTCTAAAATTACTGAAATATTTTGTATTGTTGATGAATTTTGTAAAGAATATGACCAAATAGTTGGTAAACATCTTTTGGGTAATCCAGCAAAGCGTCCATCAATAATGTCTAAAAGTGAAATAATTACCATTACTATTCTATTTCAGTTAAGCGGCTTTAGAACCTTTAAACATTTTTATATTTTCTATGTTCAAAAACATATGAAA
>CAYGPQ010000178.1:0-3922 GCA_964351775.1 uncultured Kordia sp.
TTTATTAACAATACGATCTAATTGCAAATTTTGTTATTGTTTTTAACAATGACCTATAATAGAACCACAACCCTTGTTAAAGTCAGATCCGCAGTTGCAATCTGTATGCGGTATTGAAGGTGGACAGTCATCTGTAATTCCAACAGGATCTGAAATCGTATCATTTCCTGGAGCTCTACCACCTTTAAGAAAACTGAGGTGAGAGATTGATTTTTTGTTAAGCGTTAAGCTTTTAAAATGTTGTTTTTTCATACTATTTGGTTTTAAAAAATTAATATAAATAACAAAGCGAACCAAAGTTCGCTTTGTTACACACTATTCACAATAACAAGAGTTGTTGCATCTGGTAATCCAGCTTGCTCCGCATCTATACGTTCCATTGGTATCACACTCATTGGTTCTACCTCCAATAATTTCTATATCATTCGTAATGATAGAAATTGATTTTTTGTTAAGCGTTAAGCTTTTAAAATTTTGTTTTTTCATAATCATAAAGTTTTAATTAATAATTGCTTTCATGTGTAATGATCGCTGTAACAAAACAATGTATATATTCAATACATGTCAATTAACTGGTGTCATGATTCCTTGAATTGTGATCACAATTCAAGGAATCATGATAAACTTTAGCTAGAAATCATATAATGTCAAGGTTCAATTCGGTTATATTTGTTAGAAATACGACATTAAGTATGAAAAGAATAATTGTTTATTGTTTAATTTTAATAGGATTTAGTTTATTTGCTCAAGAAAAACATCTTTTATTAAGTGAAATTGACTCCATACGAAAAAAAACTTTAAATAGAGAGATAAGTTTTAACGAGGTTAAAACATACGTAGATAGTTTTTTAGTAAAAGCCCGAGAGCAAAAAAAACAGATACTTATAGGAAAGGCATATTACTATTTAGGTCTAAAAGCAAAGGAACTTCATAAGCAACTCCAATATTTAGATAGCGCTATTCTTTATACAGGACATTTAAAAGATGATAAATGGTTTCCAATGAATGTATATCTAGCAAAAGGAAATACGTTACAAGCTCAAAGAAATTATCACTCAGCTTTAGATAATTATTTATTGGCAGAGTTACAAATAAAGTCAAATGGAAATACCGTTTATCAATATGATATAAAATATAATATAGGTTTCCTTAAACGAATTCTAGGTGATTATGATGAAGCAGAAAGACTATTCAAGCAAAGTATCCCTTATAAAAAGAATAAAAATAAACGCTATTGGAATAATTATATGCATACTTTATTCCAATTGTCCTCTGTTTATTATGAGTCAGGACAAGTAGAAAAGTGTACAGCGATTAATAGGGAAGGAATACAAATTGCTTTAGATAATGATAGAAAGGATTTGCTACATCATTTTATAGTAAATGAAGGTATTAATTTAAGCATAAAGGGTGATTATCAAGCGTCTGTGGATAGTATAGAAAAAGGCATGAAATATCTATCTAAGCCAGACAAAGTGGTTTCTGATTTTTACTTAGCGAAAAGTTATATTGGTATTGGTGAAAATGCAAAAGCATTATATTATTTTAAAAAAATAGATTCGGTATTCAATAGTACAAATCATTTATTGCCGCTCTTGCGTGAATCGTATGAATATTTAATAGAAAATACAAAAGAAAAGAAAGACAAGGAGCAACAATTATACTATACGAATCAATTATTAAAACTTGATAGTATGATTCATACCAACTATAAATATTTAACAAAAACTATTAAGAAGAAATATGATTTTCCTCAATTAATAGCTGAACGCGAACATCTGATTACTGCTTTAAAAAAAGAAAAAGCACAGGCAGTTCAACAACGAAATTGGGCAATTGAAGTGGGCCTATTGGTATGTGTTCTACTACTTGGTGGATTGTTATATTATTATACCTTGAAACGAAAGTATAAGAAACGATATGAAACAATTATTGAAAGATCCAAAACGACCATAAAAGAAGAAATTAGGGTAAAAGATGTCAAAATAAGCCCAGAAGCTTTAGATATAGAAGAAGCTCTTGTTGAGGAAGTTCTAAAACAACTAGAACTATTTGAACAGGAACATCAATATATCACAACTCAAATTTCATTAAATGATGTTGCAAAGATTGTCAACACCAATTCAAAGTATTTATCAAAAATTATTAATTTACATAAAGGTAAAAATTTCACCAGTTATATTAATGATTTGCGGATAGACTATTTGATAGATCATATTCAACATGATCCAATATATATGAAATATACAGTGAAAGCGATTGCTTTAGAAGGTGGGTTTTCCAATCCGCAAGCTTTTTATAGAGCTTTTCAAAAAAAAACAGGATTAAAACCAACTTATTTTATTAATAAGGTTAGAGAAAATTAATGAAAGTAGTAACAATTCACGGAATTGTGATGTATACCTGATGTCTTTATAGAATAATTCACATTCTAATTGTTTAGTTTTGAGACACAATCACAAAATTCACAATAATGAAAAAGCAAAAAAGAGTATTAAATCTTAAAAAATTTAAAGTTGCAAGTTTGAATATAGGAACACTTAAGGGTGGAACCGATCCAGATGAAGCGACACCAACACATGAAAAAAATACAGATCAACCTAGTTGTATTAGTCAATATGATGGAAATCCGTGTACAGAAGGACAAGCTAGAACAAATGTTAATAACACCTGTACAGATACACATGATGGCAACGACGGAATTAGCGGATAAAAGAAAGTAAAAAGAGGCTGTCTGAAAGGTTTTGAAAAACGTATTCAAAATTTGAGTATATTGATTTTCAAAACTTTTCAGACAACTTCTTTTTTATATCTAAAACCAAAAAAAATGAGATTTTTGCAAGTTAAGATACTCAATCAAGAGTTAGTTATGGCAGGTTATTTTTTTGACGTTGCATCAGCATCCATTCTATTTGGCTAGTAGTGCTTCGAAACTCATCGGAAGCCCATTTTTCTTCTTGTTAAACTTTTTAAATTTGTATTTCAACTAAAGAACCATTTTTTAATAAATAATTTTAAAGAAACTTGCAATGAAAAAAATACAATTTGAATAAATTGAATATAGTAAAACTATCCAATACTAGCATAATTAAAGGAGGTACTGAGACGTATCCTGTATCACATCCAAACAATCCATGTAGTGATGGCTGTATGAATAATGGTGGTTTAGCAGGATAACCATAATAGTAGAAAAGAAGATTAAAAGAAAAGAATCATCGTATAGTTATTATTTAAATCACAGTAAATTGTATTTTTTATAGTTTACTGTGATTGAAGCAAATCGGAGTTTTTTTAAAAAAGACACAAAACCTTGTTGATGGTATCATAATTATTAAAATAATTGAACAAAAAAAGCGAACCGAAGTTCGCTCTGTAAATGTTGCTAGTTGTCTTCTTTAGGTTTTGGCGTTTGTAAATCACAAACTATTCCACCTTCACAATCTGTATTGATACACGTTCCTTCTGTTTGAGCACAAACAATAGGATTAATGATAGATATTAATGTACCACCTGTAACAGAAGATAAGTTTAAACTAGAAATCGATTTTTTGTTAAGCTTCAAGGAATTAAAATTTCTTTTTTTCATACTATAAATTTTATGATTAGTTTATAAATTATAAAAAAAGATCACTAACCACTTACGGTAAGCCCGTAATTAACATTTAAATAATAGTTTAAAAACAAAAAAATCCCAACATCGCTGTTAGGATTTTAATTTTAAGAAGAAATTTCTCAGTACCGAAGATGGGACTCGAACCCACACGCCCTAATGGACACATGGCCCTCAACCATGCCTGTCTACCAATTCCAGCACTTCGGTGTATTTATATTTTGTAAAAATAAAAAAAGTTAAGCAAATGCTTAACTCTTTTTGTGACCTGGCTGGGGCTCGAACCCAGGACCCTCTCCTTAAAAGGGAGAT
>CAYGPQ010000179.1:0-3612 GCA_964351775.1 uncultured Kordia sp.
TTATGGAGTCGAAGTATGGGGGTTCCCGCTTAAAAAAAGCGGTCACGCTCTCGCCTATTCCTGTAAATAGTTTGAAAATAAAAGTTCTATTAATCAGTCGTTTAGGTTTTATTTTGTAGCCTAAAATGACCTAAACGTATTCGTTTGTGTATTCTTATTTTTAGTTAATAATACATGACAAATATAACATTCTCTATTTAAAAATTATGATTCTAAAGGATTAATCCCTAGTATTTGATTTGTACGTTTCATATTAATATAAACTCTATTACCATGAGTAATAAATTTGTCGAGGATTAATTCAGAAACTTCAATAAAAAATTGATGTTGTGGATACCTTCCAAATCGAGATTAATCACAACTGATATACTTGTTTGCATTCGATATAAGGCGTTGTGAATACCTTCCAAATCGAAGTCAATCACAACGAAAAAAACTAATGTGTTAATTATCCACTCGTTGTGAATACCTTTCAAAACAAGATAAATCACAACATACTATGAGCTTACAAGCAAAAGTTACAGGTTGTGAATACCTTTCAAAACAAGACAAATCACAACTTGCAAGTGCGCTTAAACGTTTGGAAATTTGTTGTGAATACCTTTCAAAACAAGACAAATCACAACCGTACTCTATTATATGAACGTGGGTACTCGGTTGTGAATACCTTTCAAAACAAGACTAATCACAACCCACTTTTTGGAGAGTGTACCATGGGCTTTGTTGTGAATACCTTTTAAAACAAGACTAATCACAACTGATGTAAATTATAAAAACGTAAATACTTGGTTGTGAATACCTTTCAAAACAAGACTAATCACAACTTGTATAGTTTTCTCCTGGTAAGGAATATAGTTGTGAATACCTTTCAAATCGAGATTAATCACAACTCAAAAGCTTATCAAAAACACTTCAATTATGTTATGAATACCTTCCAAATCGAGATTAATCACAACATCACTTTTAAATATTCACATATACTGCTATATATCAATAAATTAATTCAATTTTTAGGATTAAAAAAATACTACATCAAATACATTTTTGTTAGTTTCTATATCGTTTTTGGAATCCTATAATCTTCCGTGTTAAATCGGTATAGGAGTTATAAGGTTCTAAAATATCTGCGTGTAAAGCTTTGTTTCGCGCATCGCTCATGGCTTTGAAATGAATTCCCAATTGGGTTTGATACGCATCAAAAGATATGTAGCCCATTTTTTCCAAGGTAACATCTTTTTGGTCTTCAAAGTGCTTTTTATGACTTTTTTCAAAGGCTAATAGTTGCGATACAAACCATATACTTTCTTTCCAATGCAGTTGCATTGCGGTTTTAATTTCTTGATAGGTATATTCGATTTTCTCTGGAGCTTCTTTTTTTAATCGTTTTACAATGGCTTCTATCCTGTCTATATTGTAGAAGTCACTGCTTTTTAATTGCTTTACAGGAAAAGAAACCTTGATACCTTCTATTTTTCGTTCTATGGTGTTTTTTTGTTTCCGAATATCAGTTACTTCTTTGTCTTTCCAACCAACTGGCAAGCGAATGTCTTTTTGTTGAAGTCTTCCTAGCAATAAGGTCAATACAGTATCTGTATACCAATCTTCATACAATTGCTTTATTTTTTCGCGTTGCAGTTTTAGTGCATCCACAGGATTGACTTGCAAGGCTTCAAACGAATGTAAGATTTTTGCTTTTCCATTGTTTGCAGCTTTGGCTGTTCTCAACTTTGTATTGATTTCTTGAAAATCAGCAAAATATGTTTGATAGTTTTCGTGACGTTCCAACGGTAGCCATATTGTCCTAATCTTCGCAAAAGCAGCTTTGGTTTCAGGCAATTGCTTGAATTGTCGTTTTAAAGCTTCGCGCGTTTGCGGTGCAATTAAAAAGAAATCGTGTGGTAAGTGCAAATAACAATGTGTTCCTTCGTCATCTTGCTTGTAAAAAGGTGCTAAGATTTCTTCTTTCCGTGTCGCATGCTTGCTATCTTCTTGCGTATTGCTTTTCACAGTATTGGACGGATTGGAAATATCTAGTTTTCGTGCCAAACCAATCAAGTTTCCATAGTGTGTATAGGTATCTATTTTTTGTAATTCGTCTTCGTATTTCTCCAATGCTACTTTCGTCAATCGTTCAAAACAGTTGTCAAAAGATACCGCTTGCAATAACACTTGTTGCACTTTACGTTGGTAAATTTCCACCTTATCATTGTCATGCTTTTTCAAGTTTTGTTTCGCTATACATGCTACATTCAACCAATCATCAATGAGTGATAAATTATCTTCTTTCCAGGCTTGTACATCTAATAGATAACAATATTTCGCAAATTGCTTTTTAGCTTCCGTAGAAGTGAACTTTCCTTTTTTCCCTAGAATCCATTCCAACGATTTGTAGATGAGTTGCATTTTTTCATGTCGGACAGTAACATTTATTTTCCCTTTCCATTCACGTTCAAGTTTTCTTTTTTCAGCAATATCTTTGTCCGTGGATTTTTTAGCTTTGATTAAATTTTCAATGGAATTGATTTTCTTTAGAATACGTGCTTGTTCTTTTTCATCAAAATATCCTGTTTGAAATTCGGGTTGATTGTATGTATGAATTAATGCACCAAAATGATTGTCATTTGTTCTATCTAAGATTCGTTGCATTTTTTGCTTGATCCGATTTCGTAAAATCGTCATTGCTTGTGTTTCTGATATATTTTCACTATCAAGTTGCACTAATATTTTTGGTAATAAAGAGTTGTATTTACAAGAGCTATCCTCATTGTTTTTGCCATCAAAATGTTGCAAATAACTGTCTGTCAATACAAATGATGTGTTTTGTTGTAGGTGTTGTATCCATTGCACAAAAGCTGTCCCAAAAGCGCGTAAGGCTTCCAAACTTTCTTTTAATTTGCTCATGCCAACCAACGCACTCCAATGTTTTACGTTTTGGTGTCCAATGATAAAATACATGTATGAATTGTTTTCTACTTCTATACGAATCATAATTCGATCTCCGTTTTCGTATAATTCATGCTGTACTTGCAATTGTTCTGGATTGACCTCTTCCGTTTCTTGATTCAATCGATCTGCTAGTACCGAAACTGTCCCTAATTCTTTTACATACGTCGGTTGCGTTGTATAATACGCATCTGGAATTTTCTGAAGGTCTTCCTTTTTCTTTTCCGCATGCGAAACTTTTTTCTGAACAACTTCATCGGAATACACACGCCATTCTAAATCGGATTGTTTTCCGGCAAGCAACGCGATAGAAGTTGCTAATAAAGCTGTTGGACGTTTGGTAGTTCGTCGAACAATTTCAAGTTTTTTATCTTCTGAAAGCTCTTCGTATAAATAGGTTGGAAGCGATCCTAAATAGTTGGTTAATTGTAATACATGAAATTGTGCTACATCTAAATTAAACAACGTATGCTTTCCTAACCAATATGCTGCACTTTCGGAAGCATCTCGTTGCGCATAAAAGGACGCAATAAAACGGCTTTTTTCCAAATCTATAAACCTGAGTTCGATTAATATTAAGGAAGAATTTAGTAGTAAAAAAGATAGAATTTTAGTAAATTAAAGTGCTGAATTCCAATTCATTAATCTAAAATCCTATCTATGATAATC
>CAYGPQ010000180.1:0-3511 GCA_964351775.1 uncultured Kordia sp.
TAAAGAAAAAATAACTGCCTTTTTATTGCCTAATTTTAAAGCAAAACTGGTATAAAAAGCAATTTTAGTAGGTTGTAGACTATTTTTAAGCGGTTGAACAAAACATTGATGACGTTCTGCAACCACTAAAAGCGGTTCGGTAAAGGTTCAATGCCGTTATATAAAGGATATTTACGCTTCCAAAATCTTATGAAGCGGTTCCGTAAAGAATAAAATAGGTTCATTTGGGGGGTTGCTCCCTAAAACAACCTAAAAAAATAGTTATTGAACCACATCAAAGCAATTCCGAACCGCATCAAAAGGGTTCTTTGAGGGGTAAATACCCTAAAACAACCCCATGAAATGATTAATGAACCGCATCAAAGGTATCTTGAACCGCTTTATGTGTTTTTGGAAAGCTATGGACTAAACTTTCTTCAACACTTTTGAGTTTATTGATAACTATATTATAATTTTTATTAACAAACTGTTAAATAAGGTTTTACCGTAACTTATTATTATTTTGATTCTGTAATTTATTAAGATGTTTAATTAAAAAATCAAATCATGAAAAGAAAACACATCAAAGCTTTAAGATTAAAGAAAGTATCCATTTCTACCTTGAAAAGCATTACAGGAAAACTAAAATCGAATCCCACGAGATCGCAACCTTTATCTATTTGCCATTGTCATGAGTAAGATTATAATTGGAACAAATGACCACAATCCTCGTTACTAGTTTTTGTGCCGTTATGAGTTGTTTTTCAACTTCCAAAACATTAAAACAAGAAAAGCCGAAGTTTTCACTCCGGCTTTTTTTAGTAGCTTACATTCAAATTAATATATACAAACGCTAGACTTACCAATTATAGCTAGCTTCCGTCATTTTACTTTCATTACCATTCGCATCAATGGCCGTAACACGCATTCTGTAACCAGCACGGTATTTCAATTTTAGTTCTCTACCATAACTATTTGACGTTACAGTTCTGTAATGATACCAACCCGTTTTACCCGTTTCTTTGATATTGTTATATACTCGGTAGCTTGTCGCACCTGGAACGGCTGTCCAAGTCATTGACAATTCTTCGTCTCCATCATGATACGCATTCACATTAGTTGGCGCGTTTATTTGCAAGGCATAGAGCGTATTCACGGCTGTTCTATCACCTGTTGAAAGTCCACTATTCAACGTGCAAGCAGTTCCTGCATTCATTACAGATGCTGAATCACTTGTTGGCGTACCAGCAATATGAGTTCCGAAACTCGTATTCGTATGCGCAAACGTTAAACAATGTCCCAATTCATGAATCATATTGAAAAATCGTAAGTTATTAGAAACGCTACATCCACTGAAACTTAGGTTGATGCGAATTCTATATCCAGGTTTTCCGTCAGAAGTTGGGAATTCTGCAGCAGCAATGGTGTTGTTTGGTAACGGATTCACATTGTCATTCATCACTAAAATTTCAGGATTGAATAAAAAGCCTCCTTGAGTTGGCCAATAATAATCCGCTTCATAAAAGAATACAGAACTATTAGCATTCGCATTCCAATGTTCCATAGCGTCTCTAGTGGCAGTTTTCCAGTTGGAAGGCAACGAAGGATCAATACGCACCCCAATTGTTTTATCGGTGACCAGATACGTTGTTCTTCGCTGTTTTGGAGTCATTTCAGCATTTTTAGCAAGTTGCGGTCTGCCCTCTTTTGCAAAGGTAATATCGTTTCCTACCAAATAGTAAGATCCCATATCAACAATGTCTTTTTCGGAGAAACCAAGACTTTTGATTTCGTCAAGTACGTCTGCTGATTGATCTTCAACAGCTACTTCGTCTTCAATGTTCTCAACTTGATCAGTATGACAACTGAAAAAGGAAAAAAGGACAATAAGTCCCACTAAATAAGTGATTTTTTTCATGGTATATTGTTTTTAGTTGTTCAAACGTATTCACATTTGCATCAACCCATGTACGGAAAAAAAGTACTTTTAGTATGGTTACAGTAAGATAATATTTACATAAAGATTGTGTAACGAAAAGATAATGATTTGGATCCATTCAGCACTCAATATCTCCATAAGCAAGTGCTGTCGTTTTTTGGTATATGTTTTGTGACCATAGTTATCACATTATAAACCGATTAAAATTGGAACAAATGAAAACAATGACCACAATCCTCGTTACCAGTTTTTGTGCCGTTATGAGTTGTATTTCAACTGCACAAAACGATTGCAATACCACACTTTCCTTATTCGCGGAAAATGTAAAAACGAAACGATTTACAGAAGCCACACCACAATTGGTCTTTTTGAGAAAAAATTGCGCCACACTGAATTACGCCATTTACGCACATGGAGAAAAAGTGCTCAATCATCACCTAAAAAAGGCAACAGACAAAAAAACTGCTGCTTCTGAACTGATTCAATTGTATACCGATAGAATCAAGCTTTTTCCTGAAAAGACACCAAAAGGCATGTTTTTGCCAAAGATTGGCGCGACTATGATAAAATTCAACATCGGAACTTTAGAAGAACAATACAACGTATTTGATGAAGCGTTTGCCACCGATAAAGAAAATTTTAAACATCCCGCATATTTGTACCGTTATTTTGAATTGTATTTTAAAATGTATGTGTCTGGAAACTATGGAATTTCACTAGAAGATCTCATGGAAAAGTATGAAGCTATTCATAAAAAGTTTGCGGAAGAAAAAAAGCAATTAATGATGGCTAAAGGCGATGCAGCTTATAAAAATAGAATGGCAATTGATACTTTTTTAAAAAATATGGATGCTTTGATTGAAAAAGAAGCAACCTGCGAAACGCTACTTCCCATGTATCAAAAAAAGTTTGAAACGAATAAGAATAGTGTAGAATGGTTGCAAAAAGCGATCACTAGTTTAGAGACAAAAGGATGTGAAAATAATCCATTATTTATTGAACTCTCAGAAGCGATCGATCGTTTAGAACCAACTGCGAAATCAAAAATATGGTTATATAAAATTCATACACAAAAAGAGAATTTAGCCAAAGCAAAAAAATACCTAGATGAATATCTTGACTTAGAAACCGACAAGATTAAAAAAGCGATTTTTTTAAATACTCTTGGAAACGAAGCCGCCAAAAATGGTGAAAAGTCAAAAGCACGGAATTATTATTTGGATGCCTTAAAAGTAGATCCGACTTCGGGAAGAACATATCTAAACCTTGCCAGATTGTACGGTTCCAGTGCGAACGAATGTGGCACAGATGAATTTTCTAAACGCGCTATTTATTGGAAAGCCGCAGAAATGGCGAGAAAAGCGGCAGAAATTGATTCTTCTGTAAAAAGCGAAGCCAATGAATTGAATCGTTCTAACCTGCAATATGCGCCAAGCACAACAGATATTTTTAACAAAGGATATAAAGGCGGAGAAAAAATTCCGATGAAGTGTTGGGTTGGCGGATATGTCATTGTTCCAAAGCTATAAAAGCTTGTAAACTTAGCATTCAATATCGTACTAACTTCAACCTTGCTTTGTTGTGGTATTGTTG
>CAYGPQ010000181.1:0-3486 GCA_964351775.1 uncultured Kordia sp.
GGTAAACCTGTTCCGCCTTGACCACCTCCAAGAATTAGTTCAGGGTTTTCGGTCTTGTACTGTTCAAATTTTTCTAACATAACTTATTATTTTAAAGATTAATAATATCCTAATCTAGAAAATAAAGGAGAGATTAAAAAAAGTTAAAAGCCTAAATCATCTAATTTAGGTGGGTAGATTAGATCAATAAAAATAATATTCAAGTGAGTATAGTTTAGCTTTTTTTAAGTTATTTTTTTATACTTCCCGAAGAAAAAACTGTTTTACCGCCTTTGTTTGAGATTTCAAAATATCCAGCGGTAGGAACTTTTTTCGTTCCCGTTTTTATAATGCCACGCATATCAACTTGTAAATTGTAAATTCTGATGTTTTCATTTTCTTTTTCAACGGTATAAAATCCTTTAGCGAACCAGCGCATTTTTTTAGCGACATTTGCATCAATTTCTTTTAAGTATTCTTCATGAATCGGAAAAGCTTCTATGGAAGTTTCCGTATCAGACATTATTGAATATTTCAACATATAAATACTGTCTTGTCCTTTTGCGACACCATACCAATTGATATTTGCAATTCCAACGGGCATTGTCAATAAGGAATTATATGCAATGTTTTTTTGAGCCATTCGTGTTGAAATATCTGCCTTTACAAATTGTTTATGTATCAGTGTAAAAGCTAAATAAAACGAACTGATGAGCAATCCATATATATTAAATATTGACCTTTTTGGTTTCGATTTATAGATCCATAAACTTAAAATTAACCCAATAAGTAATGGAATTGTATACACTGGATCAATCACATTAACACTATCAAAACCAACTCTTTGATTGCTAAAAGGTAAAAATAGTTGTGTTCCGTAGGCTGTAAATGTATCTAACAACGCATGTGTAAAAAGACACAGCCATGAACACCATAAAAGGATGTTGAATTTGACACTTTGCAACCATTTTATTTTGCTTAACGCGAAAGCAATTAGCAATGCTCCCAACATACTGAAGAGGATAGAGTGACTAAATCCTCGGTGAATGCTCAGCATTGCTAGTTTGTCATAAAACAAATAGCATATTACATCCAAATCTGGAATTGTCGCGATAACAGCACCAACGACAGCTCCTTTATTCCCGATTTTTTTACCAAGAACCGCTTCTCCAATCGCTGCGCCTAAAACGGCTTGGGTAATACTATCCATTTATTTTTATTGCTAAGATAAGATGGCTGTTTCTAATAAAATAAAATCAGAAAGAAATCTTTATGAAAATAGAAGCACTTTTGAGATATTTCAGCGTTTATTTGGGATGAAACTATAAATTTAAAAGCTCAGTTAGTAAAGGCATTAATCTTTCCGCAAATGCGTTAAAAAAAATGGACTAAAAGTGATTTAAAATAATTTTAGCCCAATGATTCAGAATTTTAAAAAACATACAAAGTGCTAAGATAGATTCACATTTGGATTAGAATTGATGAGCAGTTCGGTGTTTCTATTATTAATATGACCAGTTTCATTATTAAAAAAGTCTAATGGAACAATCCCAAATCTTTTCGTTCCCTGATTGCTTTCGAGATACGATTGCAACACAGGATTCATTTTCGGATCAACTTTTCCAATTCCGCCTCCCCATGCGTATTGATAAGGTGTATGCGCTCCTTGCGATATACTATTAAAAGTAATGTATATGATGCCATCTGTAGGATGATTCATTGCAGTATATAAATTTGATTCTACCGCATTCCATTTTTTATGGGTATCATGCTGACTGTATTGATCTTCTATAAAGAATCTCACACCTTGTGGTGTTGTCAATGGAAATGTTTGGTTGTCCTTCCATGCACCAGGCTGCGATAAATCTACACCACCAGTACCGAGATATCTTCTGAATAAAACAACTTTTCTTCTCATAGCGCCTAAATTTGAAGGTACTGATTGTAAATAAAACAAATCTTGATAACGTGGCTGACTAAGATAAACATCAAAATATTGTTGAATATTAGTGTCGCTTCCAGATGCAGAATTCACCAACATAATGATGGTTTCCCGCGTATTCGTATTTAAGAAATTAACGCAGTCATTCAGCACATCTCCAAAAGAAATATTACAGTTTATGATTCCATGATAAATTTGAAGCGGATCATCTTTCGGATTACTTTTTTTATACGTCACCCGAATGTCTAAAAAGCGGATACCGTTGTCTAATTGATTTCTAATGCCAAAATTTTGCGTGTGCGCTGGTCCTGCGCCTGTTTTTTCAGTTCCTGAGTCGTGAGTTCCAGCCATGGAAATCTTGTCGAGTGTGGTATCGTCACTGAGACTACTCATCCAATTTCTAGTTGTTGCCATATTTTTCTTTTTTAGGATAAAATAATTGAGGTTAAATCCGTGTATAACTATTTTGATGGAAGTAAAGTACGAAATAGTTGTGAAATTACTACTTACTGCATCTATTTTTTCTGTTTTCTAAAGACATATCTAATTCAATAAAATAAAACAAGTTTACCACCAAACAATAAAAAAAGCGATGTATGAATCGTTGTGTTTTTGCCAGCATAATGGCGCTTGTTTTTCTTCCATGCTGATGCGAATATAGTTCTCTACACCCATAAAATCTGTCCAAATTTCGTTTTCAGATGGATTTATTCCCCATTCCTTTTTTGAAGGTATATAATACGCGTTCGCTGAATGATCTAAAGTCTTAAAGGTTTCAAAATCTAAATAATAGCCTTTGATTGCTTTTTCATAATTAGGACTAAAACTTTCGTTGTATTTGTATGGAATAAACAGAGAAACTAACAAACAAAGTGCTTGCGAAACTTTGTCCGTTTCTATATCATTAAGTGTTGATTTCGCACAGGTATGGTAGAGAAGTGGAAATTGTTTTCTTTTTAGTTTGTCTAATTTTTCTTTTAATGAATCATTTCGGTTGGGTCCAATCCAGTTGTTGATTGGTGCTGATGAAATGGTTGGGTCAAACAGATAGAATTTATACGCTAATTCGAGATGAATTAACTGCTTTGTTATACTATTTTCAATGATAAAATCGAGTTCGCCGATGGTTCTTTTATCTTCTTTTATTTGAATGTTTTCAAAAAGTATCTTGTAATTAGTGGACGATTTGATGAGCTCCGCCACAATTTTTTCTACCAAATGCCCCAAGCGTAAATTTGTTGGCAATTCAAAATCTAGTACTGTGGTTAGGTTTAGTTGTGATAAATGAAATGTTTCAAACCCTGTAATTTCAGTGCCTAGCGTATTTGCTTGTAAGATGGACGCTATTCGGTGTTTGGAGTTCATTTATTGGGTTTGGGAATGGTTTTCGAGTGAGTGGAAGTACTATTCATTCTCACCAATTTAAAGATGATTTCTCTACATCTTCTTGACTTTTAACGTTTCCATTCTTAAAATCTAATTCGGATTTCTTAATTCTATTGATTAAATCTTCCATCGAAAAAGGTGTTATTAGATTGAGTTTTCTAGTTTGTAAATCCATAATT
>CAYGPQ010000182.1:0-3371 GCA_964351775.1 uncultured Kordia sp.
ATAATAATTAGTTATCCTGTATTCAGACAACCAACAAACCTCAAAAACGCACTAAATTCCGCGGATTCTTAATCGTTAACAACGCTGTTTTCTTCTTTTCATTCACGTGTGCGTACATCTGTGTAACATTAATAGAACTATGTCCCAAAAAATGTTGGATGTATCTAATATCAACATCTTCTTCTAATAACAAAGTGGCGAATGAATGTCGAAATACATGGGGCGTAATATTTCTATGAATTTGAGCTTTTAAAGCGTATTTTTTGACCAGCATTCGAACTGATTGTGTGGATAAAGTATTCCCAAAACGATTGATAAAAAATGAAGAAGTCTTATCAATCGGTTTCTGGAAAAAGATATAATTTTCTTGTAAAGCAGCTTTTGTCGCAGCATTAGTAATAGGAATATTTCGCTCTTTGTTTCCTTTTCCTAAAATCCGAATGGTTTCAAAATTAGGACCTATATTTTCTTTACGCAAACTACACAATTCTGAAACTCTTATTCCGGTAGCCAATAACAATTCCAACACCGCAATATCACGAATTACTTCTTTATATTGATAAGATTTTTTTAGGGGAATAGTTTCTTTTTCTAAATACGCATTTTCCAAAATAGCATTGATTTCAACTATTGATAAAACCTTTGGCAGTAATTGGTCTAATTTTATCTTAATCCGAACTTTATGAAACGGGTTGACTTCTATAGATTCTTCAAATTCCAAAAAAGAAAAGAAAGTTTTCAATGTTGCAACCTTTCGCTTCATCGTTCTTGAAGCATGCTTTGTAAGCATTCCTAAATAGAATTTCAAATCATCTTTGTTAATTGTTGTAATATCATCTTTGTTCAAAAATTCATCAAACTGTCGCAAATCAGTTTCATAAGCTTTTAATGTTTTGGGACTCAACTTTTTCTCTACTTCACAATGAAATAGGAAAAAGGATATTTCTTTCTTCATAAATAAATATTAGGTCTAGGGGAATTATACAATCTTTAAAAAGCTAAAGATCACATAATTTTCTTGACTTACACGACTTTTGCAGGATGTTAAGATCATAGAAAACAATATCATTTTAGAACAAAAAACAGTATCTTGTTGTACTAATTATATTCACCATGAAACGTATCTCAATAGCTATTACATGTAGTATCTTGCTTTTTGCTTCTTGTAAAGAGACTACATCCGAAAAAAAATCAGACACATTTATGACCGATAATCCATTATTGACGGAATGGAACACGCCTTTTGGAGTGCCACCATTCGATAAAATAAAAAGTAGTGATTACTTGCCCGCTTTTAAAGTAGCACTGGAAGAAAACAAACAAGAAATCAAGGAAATTACCGAAAATACCGACACACCAACATTTCAAAATACCATTGAAGCGTTGGAATTTAGCGGAAAAAATCTAAATAGATTGCAGCGCGTATTTTATGCGGTAAACGGTGCAAATACCGACAGTATTCTAAAATTAGCGGCAAAAGAAATCACGCCTGCCATTGCAACACATAATGATAATATTAACTTAAATCCTCAATTATTCAAGCGTGTCAAAGCGGTATACGATCAAAAAGAAACGCTAAATCTTTCACCAGAAGAAGATCGTTTACTAGAAGAAACGCTCAAACGTTTTGTCCGTTCAGGAATCAATTTACAAGGAAAAGCACAAGATCGCTTGCGCGAAATCAATACGCGATTGGCAAAATTAGGTGGTGATTTTGGTGAAAACCTACTCGATGAAACCAATGCCTTTGAATATCATACGAAAGACAAAAAAGACTTAGGAAATCTTCCTGAAAGTTTAGTCGCTTTAGCTGCTCAAGAAGCAAAAAACAGAGGTCACGAAGACGGTTGGTCATTTACTTTGCAACGCCCGAGTATCAATCCATTCTTACAATCGTCTCCAAATAGAGAAGCTCGCAAAATATTATTTGACGGGTATGCCATGCGTGCCAATAATGACAATAAAAACGACAACAAAGCTATTTTAAGTGAAATGGCTGCATTGCGTTTGGAAAAAGCGAATCTCTTAGGCTACGAATCGCATGCAGCGTATATTCTTTCAGATAATATGGCAGAGACGCCAGAAGCTGTATTCGGTTTTATGGAAAAATTATGGCCTTCTGCATTAGCAATGGCAAAAACGGAACGTGATGCACTGGCTAAAAAGATGAAAAGTGAAGGTGTTTCAGGAACATTCGCGGGAAGCGATTGGAGACATTACGTAGAAAAAGTCAGAAAAGAACGCTATAACTTCGATGAAGATCAAACACGACCATACTTTGAAGTAAATGCGGTTAGAGATGGTGTTTTTGCATTAGCAAAAGAACTATTCGGTTTAACCTTTAAAGAACTAACAAACGTTCCAAAATGGCATGAAGATCAGCAAGTTTTTGAAGTCTTAGAAGCCGATGGAACGCACTTAGGAATCATATATATGGATTTCTTTGCGCGCGAAAGTAAACGTGGTGGCGCTTGGATGAACGCCTTACGAAGTCAAATGAACGTTGACGGAATGGTAACGCCAATTGTCACCAACAATTTTAATTATCCTGCACCTTCCGGAGATTCACCATCGTTATTATCATTTACAGAAGCGGAAACCTTATTCCATGAATTTGGACATGCACTACACGGATTATTTTCTAATGTAAAATACGAATCGTTATCTGGAACCAATGTTCCAAGAGACTTTGTAGAATTCCCTTCGCAAGTAATGGAAAACTGGATGAGTGAACCACAAGTATTGCGCTTATTCGCGAAGCATTACAAAACTGGTGAAGTCATTCCAGATAGTATGATTAAAAAAATGAAAGACGCGAATTCTTTCAATGGCGGATTTGCTACGGTAGAATATATGGCAGCGGCTTATTTAGATATGGCTTGGCATGCGAAAACAGAAAACATTCCAACGGATGCGAATGCATTTGAAAAAGAAGCGATGGGTAAATTAGGTTTGATTGACGAAATTATTCCACGTTACCGAAATACCTATTTTGGACATATCTTTTCAAGTGCGACAGGATATTCTGCTGGATATTACAGTTATTTATGGTCCGAAGTTTTGGATGCAGATGCTTTTCAAGCGTTTAAAGATACTGGCAACCTATTTGATCCAGAAACTGCCAAACGCTATCGCAAAATGCTAAGTATGGGTGGTTCGCAACCGGGCATGGAATTGTACAAAGGATTTCGAGGTTCAGAACCAGAAATTGCGCCTTTACTAAAGAAAAAAGGATTTGTAAAGTAACAATTCACTTCATAAAAAACTACAGACAATGGACTCTTTTTCCGAAGTGTAGCAATCATTTTACGTTAAGAATTTTTGAAGCCTTGGAGAAATCTAAGATTCATGAACTCCTATTTAATAAAATA
>CAYGPQ010000183.1:0-3256 GCA_964351775.1 uncultured Kordia sp.
CGGTGGTGTGAGAGGCGCACTCTCCTCAATCATGAGGAGAGCCGTCTACTCGATTATGTGCTTTTATTCATCTTTTTCTTCGTATTTATATTGATATAATCGATACTTTTTCTCAGGAATCAAAAGGTCAACTTTATCAATCAATTTTTCAATCTGCTCATGACTATATCTTTCCAAATGAATATATTTTGAAGGAATAGAATCACCGCTAATTTTGATGTCGGTATACCTGCCATCAAAACCATCATTTATATATCTACTTTTTAGTGTGTCGTATTTAGATTGTAATAGGAACGAATACAATTCTTTCACCTTTACTACGTTCAGATTTGTTTGATATAGCAAAGTGTCCTTACAATTTTCAAAGTCACAATCATATCTTAATTTAAGCGAATCTTGATTTACAAAGTAATGTACCGTGTATCCTTCCGCTCCAAAAAAATGTCTTAATTCGACATTGAAATCATTAACTATGACATCTTTTTTGGTTGAGTTTTGACATCCAACTAATATTCCAGTCAGAAGTATTATTATGGTTATTCTCTTCATCTTGTTTTAATTGCACATAACGTAGGCATAATAAACATATATTCATTATACCGTTTATGTTTCAACAAATCTAACCAATTTTCAATACATAAGAGGAAAAACTGACTACATGAGTATATATTTCAGTGGTTTTACTTTTGCTATAGCTATGTTCTAATAAAATCTGTATTATCTTAGGTGCATTTCTTTGTAGACTTTTTGGAATGTTGGACTTGTTGGATTATTAGACCTTAAACTTTACAAGATATTTCAGTAATATTTTGCATTTAAAAATAAAAAATAATAATAACTAGATCTAAAGGGTCTTTTTCCTCTTTTATAACTACCTGATTACTATTAGTTTAGTAGTATTACTAACTACTAAAATATTTTAATCATGGCAGTATTCAAAGCTATCGAAAAAAAGGCGAGCGCAGTACGCAAAATATTGCGTAAGGCCGAACTCATTGTCAAGCATTTGACCAAAGCACTTGCTTTATTAAATCTATTATTAAAATCCGTCGAAATTCTACTCCGGCTATCCAGAAGAGTTATTATCCTCATTCGAAAAATTATCCGAGCTATTCAAGCAGTACTCAAACGTGCTGGAAAATTTGCCGGACCTTTAAAAGTATTGATTAAACCACTTCGGGTTATTCTGGGGGTTTTACAAAAAGGGTTGGCACAATTTCAACGAATCATTGCTAAATTAAGAGAAACTGTGCAATTGATTAAACTGGTCTTTCAATACAATGGTGGCGCACGTTCATTAAAAAAGGCATTAGGGAAACTCTTAGAAAAAATTCGTAAAAAAGCGGAAGAAGTTGAAGAACTTGCCAAATTGTTAGAAAAGCAACAAAAATGGTTGGAAAAAATATTGCCGCCTGCATTTATTAAAAAACTGTGGGATTTGGTGAATGCAATCACAAAACCACTTAATGACATTAAAAAGCTAACTGAAAAAATCATCCAAGCACTACTTGCATTCATTAAAAAGTTGATTGGATTGCAAAAAGTAGTAGACGATTTAAAAGATCAATTTAAATTTTTAAACAAGTGGTTACAAGAGATCGAAGTGGTAACCGATACTATAAATTGGATTGTAAAAGAAATAGAAAACTTCTTAAAAAAGATTCCAGGAATTGGATTCATTATCAACATTTTAGAACTTATCGGACGCTTTGTCGATTGGCTTATTAAGAAAACTGGAGTTGAAGCCTTATTGAAATGGATTTTAGATAAATCGGGAATTATTGATGCAATAACGAAAGGATTGAATCAAGTAATTGGTGCGATTAAAGAATTAATCGGAGATTTCGAAAAAATTATAGATGATATTTTAAAACTGTTTGGCGACTTAAATAATCTATTTGGAATCTTAACTAATTTAAGCGGATTGCTACGCATGATTGCTTTATTGAAATGGTTCTTTGGTTTCAGAATTCCAAACCGATTGAAAGAGCTGGAATTAGGATTACAATTATTGACAAATCCGAATATGCAGGTTCCATTCTTAAGCAGTCAAAATTCAGTAACCATTGCGGTTGATACCATTACAATTAAAGGAAAAGGTATTGGAAGCGATTGGAGTTTTAACTTTATGATTGGCGAAGAATCGGAAGAAATCACAATCGCTAGAAAAGGAAATAGAATCACCAAAGTACATAGCACTATTTCGGAACAAGTAGTTTCCAATAGGCAAGAATTTATCACGAATGAACTAAAAGTTGTAGCGGTTGAAAACGATCCATTTTTTGACGATTTTGGAATGACTACTAACGTAATTCAAATTGAAAATAAAGCTCAAGAAACTCAGCAACAACTAGAATTTACAGTAGATGCACGCGGTGGAGATGCAGGAGCTACCGCAACAATCATCGTACAACTCAGTATCGTAGTTGAAGCTACCGAAGATGTATTAATTCCGCTAAGCGAATTGGGCAGAGAAAACACAGCCATCAATTATATGGAACATGCGTTGCACAATTTGAAAGCAGATATTGGAAACTTTACCATAGCACCAGGATTGCTAGCACAGCAAGCAGCATTGCACAATTTTGTAAGTACTGCTGAAAACCTATTATATTCACTAAAAGACGGTATTGTACATAACAATGACATTACAAATACACTAGAAGAATTCTCAGTATTCATTGCGGAAAGTCACCAAAATTTAGTCCCAAAAGAAGAATTGGATTTTGAACCTTCTTACTTTGTAGCATTGTTTGAAAACAGTAAAATTGTTCCAGAAACGGACTTGGCTTTTGAGCTCTTCAATACAGATGATTTCATCATAGAAGAAGACACTGAGGACATTTTTGATACGGAAGATCTTTGCAAACCTGTCTTAACAACAGATATCGCAGACAGACCATTTGATTTAGATGATACGTTTGACATTGCAGATTTCATTAAAATTGATGATGAAAATCCGTTACGATAAATTTTGACAAGCATATTATACCAAATAAAATACAAAAGAGCGTTCAAACTAATCTGAACGCTCTTTTCAATATATTTTAAAATGATCTTATTTTCCCTCTGCAGAAAGACTTTTCATTTCTTTTTCAATCATGTCGTAGAATTGATCAATTTTTGGCAATACTACAATACGTGTACGTCTGTTCGTTGCTCTGTTTTCAGCCGTATCATTTTCCACTAAAGGAACATAATGACTTCTTCCTGCTGCAATTAATTTCCCTGGATCTACACCCAATTCTTGCAATAC
>CAYGPQ010000184.1:0-3092 GCA_964351775.1 uncultured Kordia sp.
CGCTGATGGAGTTTTGTTGAAAAACTAAGACTATTTTTATTTTAAAATTCCGTAGATAAAACACAGTCTATTTTTTAATTATGCAAAAAAGAAAAAGTTAGCACAGCTTAAGTTACGGTTACATTTTATTTAGAAGCATAGGTAAAAAAGAGCAAGTTTTTATAGGTAATTTTAATGTAGAAATAGGATACACTTGAAGCGAAAAATAATCACCACGGAAGATGGATCTTCCACAATTCATTTGGTAGCATGGAATGAACAATACCATTCTACGCATGGTGCCATACAAGAGGCCAATCACGTTTATATCAAAACGGGCTTGCACCATTTACAACAAACGTTCAATCCTGTTCAAATCCACATTCTCGAAATTGGGTTTGGTACAGGATTGAATACTTTTATAACCTACCTTGAAGCAGAAAAACACAACCTTACCGTCAACTATCATGGCGTAGAAGCCTATCCAGTTTTACCAGAAGAAATTGCGCAACTCAACTATATTTCAGAATTAAAAGCGGAACATAAAGCGACAATTTTTAATGAAATGCATCAGTGCGAATGGGAAAAAGAAATGGTACTTTCTGAAAACTTCACACTTACAAAACGACAACAACTTTTTGATCAAATTACTGATCAAGAAAAATTCAATCTTATCTACTTTGACGCTTTTGGCGCACGTGTGCAACCTGAACTTTGGACAGTTTCTATCTTTCAAAAAATGTATGATGCACTTCAAAATAAGAGTGTTTTAGTAACCTATGCTGCCAAAGGAAGTGTGCGAAGAGCTTTGCAAGAAGTCGGTTTCAAAGTAGAACGATTGCCCGGTCCGCCAGGCAAACGTGAAATGTTGCGCGCAACAAAAATTAACTAATATTTAGGAGTTTTGAGGAAAATGGCTTCTTCAATTGTTTTCTTTTAACTTAACTTTACATTGAAAAGAAAACGGACTCATGAAATGAGTTGTAATAATTAGTGAATATAAACTAATAGAACTATTGCGAATTCCATTTGACAGCTTTAAGAAATAAAAACGAACAAATGAAAATACTAATTTGTGGAGCAACTGGATTAATAGGATCAGCATTAACTGAAGTATGCTTAGGGGAAAATCATGAAGTTCAGTATTTAACGACACGCAAAAGTAAAATAGAACAATCCGAGCAGACCAAAGGTTTCTATTGGAATCCAGCCGAAGATGAAATTGATCTTGCTTGCTTTGAAGGTGTGGATGCAATCGTTAATCTTTCTGGTGCAAACATAGCCAAACGCTGGACAAAAGCGTATAAGGAAGAAATCATGAACAGTCGTATAGACACGGCAAATGTACTATTCAAAGCGCTTCGGAACATGGAAAGTCATACCGTAAAACACTATGTTTCTGCTTCTGGAACTGCAATTTATCCAAGTTCTTTCACTGAAAATTATACAGAAGCTACCACACAAGAATCCACAGACTTCTTAGGAAGTGTGGTAAAGCAATGGGAATTGCATGCCAATCAATTCAAATCCTTAGAAATTCCGGTGACAATCATCCGAACAGGATTGGTTTTCTCATCAAAAGGTGGCGCGTTAGTAGAAATGGCAAAACCTGTAAAATATGGAGTTGGTGCAGCTTTAGGTTCTGGAAAACAATGGCAATCATGGGTTCATATTGATGATATTACGCAACTATATCTTCATGTATTGACAAATAAAATTACAGGACTTTATAATGGTGTTAGCCCAAATCCAACCACTAATAAATTACTCACAAAAGAAATTGCTTCGGTCTTAAAAAAGCCTTTCTTTTTGCCAAATGTGCCAAAATTCATGATAAAGTTGATTTTAGGCGAAATGAGTACGCTCTTATTTTCAAGTCAACAAGTAAGTTCAAAAAAAATAGAAAGCACAGGATTCAAGTTTACATTTTCCAATTTGACACCTGCATTGGAAGACATATTCCAAAAATAGACTATTCCTTACAGCAATTTAGATGATATCATATTGAGCATTATTGACATCAAAATAAATTTTGATTAAACATACCTCGAGAAGCTATTGAGGTGTTGTCTCTAAATTCTTTCCCAACACCATCCTAAACGAAGTCAATGAAAGATTGAAATATTTTTGATGACATTTTGACATTTTTCCATAAATGGCAGTACTTTTGCCAACTATATAAAAACAATAAAAATTTTTTGGACATATACCATGAGCAAAAAAAAGAATACAACAGCAGAAAAAGAGCAGCCAGAAGTTGTGAATGAAGCAACTACAAACGCTGAAACAACCGAAAATACTGTGGAAGAGGTTTCTGCAGAAGCAAAATTACAAGAAGAATTAGCAAAAGAAAAAGACAAGTTTTTACGCTTGTTTGCTGAATTCGAAAACTATAAAAAAAGAACGAGTAAAGAACGTGTAGAGCTTTTCAAGACCGCAGGTAAAGATGTTTTAGTTGCCATGTTGCCAGTTTTGGACGATTTTGACAGAGCGTTGGCAGAAATTTCTAAAACGGATGCGGACGATGTGAAAACGGGGATTGAGCTCATTAGTAACAAACTAAGAGAAGCATTAAAAGCCAAAGGTTTAGGAGAATTAATAGTAAAAGCTGGGGATACATTTGATGCAGAAGATCACGAAGCAGTAACTCAAATTCCTGCGCCATCGGATGACATGAAAGGTAAAATCATTGATGTACTTGAAAAAGGATATACGCTAGGAGACAAAATCATCCGTTATCCAAAAGTAGTTGTAGGACAATAAATAAAAAATAGTATCTCGTTGTTCCCAACAACAATACGATCTTTTTGAAACAAGTTGAGTAAAGATGAAACAAGATTATTACGAAATATTAGGTATTAATAAAGGTGCTTCGGCAGCAGAAATTAAAAAAGCATACCGCAAAAAGGCAATTCAATATCATCCTGATAAAAATCCGGATGATAAAAATGCGGAGGAAATGTTTAAAAAAGCTGCAGAAGCCTATGAAGTATTAAGCGACGAAAACAAAAAAGCACGTTACGATCAATATGGTCATGCAGCTTTTGAAAACGGCGGCGGTTTTGGTGGCGGCGGTTTTGGTGGCGGAATGAATATGGACGACATCTTTAGTC
>CAYGPQ010000185.1:0-3063 GCA_964351775.1 uncultured Kordia sp.
TATTGAATAAATCCAGCAATTTCGTATGTTCAACTTCTGTGAGATAGTTTAAATCGCTTAGATATTCCGCACCATTTATAAAACTCATCAACAGGACTTGTAAATGACTTTTGATTTGATTCACAGTTGACGAAGCCAATAACGGCGCGTTATAATCAATTTTAAAGTTAAGTGTATTTGCCAATACCGCTTCAATTGTGATTGGATAATTTGTTTTTTCTTCCACAGCCATCGAAGTCGTTTCCATACTTCGTTCTTGATCTAACAATTCGTCCACTGGATAGTTTTCAAAGACAAATAAACTATCGAAAAATTCATCTTGGATGCCGCTCCATTTTTTTACATCACTTAAGGCACTGTATTGATATTCTCGAGAAGTTGTATGTCCTTTTTGAATGTTTGTTAAGAAGTCTACAATTCGCTGTTTGTTGTCAATTTTCGTATGTAACGGAATCGTATTAATGTATAAACCAATGCGTTTTTCTGTATTTTCAAAATCAGAAGGACGCCCCGAAACCGTCACGCCATATACCACTTTTTCTTTTGCCGTGTATTGCGCTAATAAGTATGCCCAAGCGCCTTGTAATAAGGTATTTGTGGTAATATGATTTTTTTTACAATAGTTTTTTAATTCCGTTGTAAATGCTGCATCAAACGATAGATAATCACTTTTGAAATCGCCAATTCCTTTGTTTCGATCTTGATTTTTACTAATGAATGGCAACAGCGTTCCTTCTTCTAAATCCGCCAAATAGTTCGTCCAATGTGCTTCTTCTTCTTTGGTATCTTTTGATTGGATGTATTGAATATATTCTTGATAAAGATCTTCTTTTTTCGCTGTTGGAACGATTCCTTGATGGAAACTTTCGTAGGTTTCCAAGAGTTCATTCATCAATATTGGCATTGACCAACCATCTAAAATGATGTGATGATGCGTCCAAACCATTTTGTAACTTTCATCGTGAAGTTTTAGTAACGTGATCCGCATTAATGGCGGTTTGTTGAAGTCGAAATTTGTTTTTTGATCTTCTGCTATAAATGTTGCGACTGTTTTTTCTGTTTCCGCTTCCGAAAGTTGTGAATAATCAATAATTTCGATGGGCATTGCTACCGAATTGTATACTGCCTGAATGGGCGTACTGATGTTTTCATAGAAAAATCCGCTTCGCAGAATGCTGAAATTTTTAAGAACGTGATTGCACGATTTTGTAAACGTTTCCATGTCCAAACCTTCTGGAAAGCCCATGATGATTTGATTTGTATAGGAAATAGAACTGTCATCATATAATCCGTGAAATAACATTCCTTCTTGCATGGGACTCAATTCGTAAATTGATGAAATTTCAGTTGTGTTTCCCGCTTTCGCGAAAAAAGCATCGAGTTCTTGATAGCTTACTTTTCCTTGCAATTCGTAATCTGACGGCGTTTTTATGGCTTTATTTTGTGAAACACAATGGTCAATAATCGTTGTTAACGTGTTGATGTACGTGTCTGCAATTGCTTCAATGGTTTCCGTACGGTAATCTTTCCTCGAATAGCCAAAGGAGAGTTGCAATTCGCCATCCGCGATAAAACTATTGACCTCTAAACGTGTTTTGTGTGGTGTATTTTTGTGTAGATTTTCTCCTGGACTTTCAGCGGCAGCACTTAACCAATCATTCGCGTTTAGTGCATTATCGAGTTGTCCTAAATAGTTGAATTCAATGTCCCAAGTAATACTAGCCAATGATTTCCGCAACGCTGCATCATCACTCATATAGCGCAATACGCCATATCCGATTCCTTTTTCGGGCACTTGTCGTACTTGTTCTTTGGTTGATTTGATTAAATCGCCGATTGAGTTTACCGCCGAAGCGTTCAATACCAACGGATATACGTTTGTAAACCAACCGACTGTACCGCTAATGTCGAGCTGATCGAATAGATCTTCGCGTCCGTGACCTTCTACGCCAATCGTTATTTTATCTACTGAAAAATGCTTTGTAAGACTTCCTACCAATGCGCTCAACAGTATATCGTTCATTTCTGTTGTATAGGTTTGATTGGTTTTTTTGATTAGTGATTCCGTTGCTTTTTGATCTAATGAAATTCGATGACTTTTGAGATCGTTAATTGTCGAAGATTCGCCTTCATGATCAACTGGAAGTGCTACAAAATCATTCGCAATCGTTTCCCAATAGTATTGTTGAGAAGCAATGCGATTACTTTTGGCATAGTTTGAAAGTGCTTCACTAAATTGACGGTAGGAACTTCCTTTTTTTCCTAATTCAATGGGTTTATTATTCGTGCTTTGTTGCAAACTTTCGTTGATATCATCCAGAATAATTCGCCATGAAACACCATCGATTGTTAAGTGATGTGCTACTATGAATAGTCTATTTTTTGTTTCTGATTCTGGTGTTTCTATGAATACAAATTTTACAACTTCGCCAGTTTCTAAGGTAAAACTCGCCTGGTATTTTTCACAGATGGAAGTAATTGTGTCTGAGAGTTCTGATGTTGCAATTTTTGTCAGGTTTTCATGATGCAGCACATCAATTTTGTTTGTATATCGCTGTTTCCAAGTGTTTTCTGTTTTCTCAAATGCGAGTCGGAATGTATCATGTCGCTCGATTAATGCGTTTATAATTTCTTCCAAATTGGCTTGCGAAACCGTTTTTTCAACATTTAGTAATAAGGATTGATTGTAATGTGTCATTGCTGGATATTCTTCATCAAAGAATAAGCGTTGAATCGGAAGCATTTCAAATTCTCCTTCTAAGATTCCTTGTTCCGCAGCAATGGTTTGTTTGGATGCTTTTTGAAGTACATCGGATAGTTTTCGAATCGTTTGACATTCAAATACATCTTTTGGCGAAAAGCTAAATCCTTCTCTTTTAGCTCTACTGACCAATTGAATGGTGATGATAGAATCGCCTCCGAGTTCAAAGAAGTTATCGTCAATTCCTATTTTTGGAATGTTGAGTAAGTTTTGCCAAAGCGTTACCAATCCGGTTTCGAGTTCATTTCTTGGCGCTACATAATTTCCTTCCAACAACCCTGAAATATCAGTGTCTGGCAATG
>CAYGPQ010000186.1:0-2957 GCA_964351775.1 uncultured Kordia sp.
GTTTATTAATCAAATATGGGGAAAATTAACGCTTTTTGGAATAAATATTTTTTTTCGTTTTTTTAAAAACAATTCTGTTTTATTTTACAAAACGAAAAAGCAAAGTAAAATTTTAAATAATCTTGATTTTTCTGATGATCCATTCCATACCAAGTTAGTAAGAAATTTACAAGTCATTTATAAATAAAAAAAGATATAAAATAGGAATTGAAAAGTCACTTTTCAGACATCGCAGCAATGAATATTTTGTGTGATCTGTATACCATCGTAAAATATGCTTTCACAGACTTTGTAAGCCGAATTTTAAAAGTGAACATTCCTACGGCAAGAAGAAAAATAGCAACAGGATATTATTTGATTATAAAAAATGATGAAAAAAATAATCAAGAAGTGTACTCCAAAACGCTTTTATAGAACTGATCTAAGAGTGTTGGATTCTGAAGTTTCTGTACTTTCTTTTCACAATCACGAAATAAGACCAAACGAGATTTTTGATTGGCAGTTTGTTTTTGTTCATTATGCAAAAAACGTCGAATCTGTGCATGGGTAATTAACTTTGCTTTTGTGATCTTCTTGGATCGTTTTTGATCTTCGTACCATTTTTTCGTACCTCTAAAACCAAAAGGGTTTTTAATGTCAAAATACCTATCGGGTAATTGAACAAAACGCTTTTCTCGGTCTTTATCAAGATATTTTTGAACGATTTCAAGACGTTCCATATAGATTTTATGAACTTTATCTAAATGTGTTTCTGCTATGGGTATATACCAATCAAGCAATAGTTCCTTCGCTTTTGTAAGCTGATAATTATTTAAAAATTGGTCTTTGTAGATCGTTTGGTGTGCAAACTCCCATAACTTTTCCGTATAGGAATTAAGGGAGGTAAAGCGCGAAGCTTCAAAGGTTGAAACGATGTCTTTGGCTTGTTTTGTAGCTTCTGCGCTTTGACCTTCCTTCTCTATCTCATTATTGCGTTGATGATACTTGTATTTTTGATGATTTGCAGATTCTTTTGGAAGAAAATTTCGCCCGCCTGGTGTGCCTTGCGGAAGTAGTTCAGTCATTTTTAATGCGCCTTCCTCCTCTACGTATCCTGAAAAATTGTTGCCAGTTTCGTTGCTAGAAAAAATAGAACTTGTGAGCGAGAGCGAACTCCTTTGACTACGCGCATCTAATTTGTTATCAACTGCTATTAATATATTATTTATGTAACTATTGTTACTAGAATCTGTATGTGGACAAGTTGTCCGTATTGAATTTTTAAAAAACTGATTATCAGTGTTTTCTAATTTTTTATTTTCTTCTTGAATTTGTGGATTATAAACAGCTTTTTCACAGTTTATCAACAGTATTTTCGGATTCAAAAAAAGTTCATAACTCGCATTAGAGCCATGCCAAATTTTTTGTGTAATAACATTGGCTTGCAAAAGCTTATTAAGATGTCTTTGTATAGTTCTAGTGCTGATGTGTGCAATAGTAGCTAACTGTACGTTATTAGTCTTTAGAGAAGGAATGTTTGAAGCATCAAAAGAAGAACTTTTACTGACTTTTAACAATGAAGCACCATAAATTCTGATAAGCTCTCTAGCGGTTGCAATCACAGGCTGACGCAAACGGCTTGAAAGGTTATCAGAAGTAGCATTATATTGTGCTACAAAAGTATCAAGTGCTTTAAAAGCACTTGAAAAATGGATGATGCTCATTACTTAGTAAGTATGCTATTTATTAAATGTTTTTGCTAACAAATCATCCATAGCCGAAGCCACAGAAATTAGTTTTTGTTTCTTTCTCTTAACTCTTTTCGCCGAAACTTTCTGTAAATCAAGCATCGCATACAGTCGCAGCTTTTCATCTGGACTTAATGCTTGAATGACGTTATATACGGTTTCTGCTTTCAATTAAATTTTTACGCTATTTATGTTGAATTATCTATGAATGATTCTTATAATTTTGGAAAAAACAATCCCTTGTCGCCCATAAAGGCAACTTCATATTTTGGATATATGTTTGAGTTAATTACATCTATGATTTAACAACTAGATGCGTTTGATTGAATATTTGGTAACTTCTTTTTTTATCTATGGAATGCTACATGTTTTTTTACAATCGATATGATTGTTCGGGTTATACAATTCTGTTTCTTTAGTACTTCTTTTATTTTTAAAGGATTCATAAAATGGGTTCTGAACTATGAGCAGTTAATCTCTAAATTAGGTGCTCATAATAGTAGTAACCGACCCCTTTCGGCTTGTAGTAAAGCTAACTAATATTTCTTTTAAAAACTAGTGTGGAATTTGAAAAACAGGTGCTTTTAAAAAATGTAACTCATTTATTTAGTGAAAGTTATGATGATATTTGTGCAAATTTTGGTTTCACTTTCTATAAAGTTTGCTGAAACTTTGACAATAATTTGGACAAAGTTTTAGATACTTTTGGTGCTTCTTTTGTCTTTATTATATCTTTTTTTAATTTAGATTTTTTTAAAATCCATAAACACCTTAAAATCATGTTTTTATAATTAAAAAATAAAATAAAAAATCAGAAGGAACTTTTTTTGATTCAGAAAAGATGATTTATGAACTATCTGCTTTCAAAAAGGTAAGAGATTTTGAAAAAAAATATTCTCTTTAGTTGAAATTTTCAATTAAAATTAAGTCAAACAGCGACCATAGAAATCTTTTTCCTATGTTTTTAGTTGTAAATTAAGATAAAATAAACCTGCAAAACGCGAGTTTTGGAAAATTAGTTGGCAAAACTGAATCGTATTCTAAAGAATGGACTTAGTATGAATTCCTCCAAAAAGCAGCAAAAATTTTATCCTTTTCAGCATAAAAAAACAACTCATCACTAAGCAATAAGTTGTTTTAGATGAACTTATTGCTAAATGATGAGTTGTAAATAATTAACTGATGTTACGCATAAAAGAATTAAATTTCGATTATGAATGTTAATAACCT
>CAYGPQ010000187.1:0-2902 GCA_964351775.1 uncultured Kordia sp.
GTTTTATAGTAGAATTTAAAAAGAGAAAAAAGAATTATAAAAAAGCCAAAAAATTACTTAATGAAATAGTAGTTAGTAAAATATTAAGCCAAAAAAGATTTGTAGATATCATTGAGCTTCTAGTAGGAAAAGCAGGTCATAAAAAATATTGGCACAGTGGAAGTATGCACAGAGGAAAAACAGAAGTATTTAACTGCAAAAATGAGTTTATAACTTTAGTAAAGCTTATAAAAGAAAACCAAAACAAACAAGCGACTGAAGTTTATAGTATAGCAAAAAATCAAGTGAAAGAAATTACGGGAGCAGGTATAAATTACATTACTGAAATAATGATGACCTATCAGCCCAAAAGATTTGCCAACTTGAACGGCAACCCAATAAAGGTTTTAAAAGAAGAAGCAGGCGTTTACATAAAAGCTAATAGCACATCATTTAATGGTAATGATTATGAAGAGTATTGTAACATTACAGAAGAAATTAGAAGCGCATTAAATTTAGAAAATATGATAGAAGTAGATAGTTTCTTTAATGAGATTTATTGGGATATTAAGTATAACAGAAATTAATTTTCTAAAAGAATAAAAAATAAAAATGGAGAATAGGGAAATATTAATTGAGAATACTAGAAAAGAAGATGAGCGTTCAGATTTGAAACAACATGCTGATGGAATGTTACGTGATTTTGAGAAATTTAACAAATATTCTTCTAATAGAGCTATTTGGGAATTAGTCCAAAATGCTTGCGATTTAACGGTTGAATGTAAAATTGAAATAGATTATAGAGCTAATAAAATTTCTTTTTCGCATAATGGCAAGCCATTTAATACAAAATCTTTAATATCATTAGTAAAACAAGTTAGTGGAAAGTATGGAGATGAGGATATTCCTGAAGTTGGTAAATACGGAACGGGCTTTCTTACTACACACACTTTTGGGCGTAAATTTATTATTAATTCAGTTTTAGATGCTGGTGGTTATTATTTACCTATAAATGATTTTGAAGTTGACAGAACACCCAAAATCTGGGAAGATTTAAGTGATAACATCTCTAATCAAAAGAAAAAAGTTTATGATTTAATAAAGACTGAAACATCTATAGAAATTAATGAGCCAAAAACAACTTTTACGTATTTACCAGAGACACCTAAGGAGTTTCAATATATTGAGAAATCGTTAAAAGAATTGGACGATTATATTCCTTTAGTTTTCACAATAAATGATAGACTTAAGGAAGTGAAAATTATTTTAGAAGACAATACTGTAAACACTTATAGTTTTAAAGGTAAATATGAGGAAACAAATGATAAAGGTATTGATTTATTTAAGTCAGTCATTCTAAAGAATAATGAAGAAATTCACTTATATAGTATAATTGATAAAGAAGAAGAGATTGAAATTATCCTTCCCATTAATAAGCATAAAGAAGTATTTGAATTTAATGAAAACATTGCTCGTTTATTTTTTTACTACCCATTAATTGGTTCAGAAAATTTCGGAGTTAATTTCATTATTAATTGTAAAAACTTTTTACCAACGGAACCAAGAAATACTATTCATTTAAACAGCGATAAAGATCAAGTAAAAGCAGATGAAGCAGTTAATAAAGTAATAATTGACAAGTGTTCCGATTTGATTTTTTCCTTTTTAAAAAGTAATGTCATTGAAGTAAAGAATCCATTATTATATACAAATGTAAATTTCAAAATTGATTCTGATGATATATATTTAAACGAATACTTTGAAGGTTTACAAAGTAAATGGAATAACAATTTAAATGAATTACCTTTTGTTAAAACCGCAGAAGGATATAAACCAATTCAGGAAGTTACATTTTTATCTAAAGATTTTTTAGATGTAGAAGAAGATACTTTTGACTGCTTTTATGAATTAATTTCAAAATTTTATAAGAGTATACCTGTCAAAGAAGATGCTATTAGATGGAGTGATTATGCTATTAATTGGAATAATACATCAATAGATTTTATTCACCATAATGATTTATTAAATGAAATAAGTGAATGTAATTTAGTAGATTTTGATAAAAACACTTTAGCTAAATACTACCAATATATAATAGAATTTGGTGATATAGCAGTTTTTAACGACTTAAATCTAGTTCCAAATATTGATGGTGTTTTTAATAAAATAGGATATTTATTAAAGGCAGAAAACTTAAATGAAAAACTAATTAAGTTAGGGGAAGTTTTAATTCCAAATTCTATTGCAAAGTTAATTCATCAAGATTTTATATTTAACTTTTCTCTTAATGCCTTTACACGTAGAAATTTTTCTGATGATGTAAAGAACAGTTTAGACGAAAAAAGTTTTAATGACTCAATATTTTATCATGATAATTTTAATGATGAATATTATCATTTTGATTTGATAGAAACAAAAGATAAAATCGAAGAAAATTATTTCAAATCTCTACTTGATTTTTGTAAGTTAACCAATAGTATAGAATCAAATAGTAAGCCCAATCAATTATTGAAAAAGATTTCAAGGTATTATGGTTGGGATGAAAACTTAATCTACCTGCAAAATTTAAGTGAAGACAGTGAGGATATTGAGTATAGAGCTATACGTAAAGTGTTAATAAATGTTTTCTGCAATTTAATTTCATTGCATAATAATGATTGGGTAGAAAATAATCAAGAATTCTTACATGAATTATGTGCTTTATATGATGATAGTTATAAAGACGTTTTTAAAGAAAGTAAAATATATCCAAATCAATTATTTGAATTACATCTCTCTGAAAATTTGAAACGTGATATTGGAGTAACTGATGATATAAAGAAATTTTATTTTAATGTTGAAAAAAAGAATATAAATGAATTGTTAATCTTAAAAAAATTTAATTCTTTTTTACCAGAAGACAATTACGTTAACAATAGATATT
>CAYGPQ010000188.1:0-2867 GCA_964351775.1 uncultured Kordia sp.
CAGTTATCAGTTATCAGTTATCAAAAATATTTTATTTGTTTGACTTAGAATCAATCAGTAATGATTTCAATTTTTGGTGATTTAATATGAATAACATCTTTTGAACGTCCTTGTTTAATGACTTTAACATCTTCTTTTGAGTCATTTTCTAAGCCTTTTACCATCGTTGGTTTTCCTGTTATTTTGACTTTTTTTCCGTTGAGACTTTTTAGCTGACCATACTCAATTTCAACGACATATCCATTCATATAGATTCCGTCTTTTGTTGCGTTCGTAAGATCAATTGTATCAATAAAGGAAACTTCTTTTGCTGCTGTTTTTGTTTCTTCACAAGAAGTTAAGTTCAAGAGTATAAAAGCTATTAAAAGGATTTTGCACATGTTCATTTTTTTAATTAGTTCTTTCTTATTCGCTCCTATTTAATACGGAATCGTTGCCAAAATATGTTCAATTGCTTGTAATCGTGCTGGAGATTTTTTGTTGGCATCAATTATGGTCCAAGGTGCGTATTTGGTATTTGTAACCTTAAACATTTTTTCTTTATACGATGTATATTCATCCCACAATGCTTGGGCTTTTTCATCCACAGAAGACATTTTCCAACGTTTTAAAGGACTTTCTTTTATTTCCTTGAAACGCTTTGCTTGTTCTTTTTTTGTGATGGAGAAATAGAATTTTATGAGATAGGTATCAGACTGAATGAGCATTTTCTCAAAACTATTAACCTGAGACATGAAAATTTTATATTCTTTTTCCGTGCAGAAGTTATTTACAGGTTCTACTACCGCTCTATTATACCAGCTTCTATCAAAGAATACGATTTCTCCTGGCTTGGGTAATTGGTTGATATAGCGCTGAAAAAACCATTGATTTCTTTCGTCACTGGTAGGAATATTTAAAGCAACTATTTTAAAATGCCTTGGATTTATATATTCCGTAATTCGTCGTATAGCACCGCCTTTACCCGCAGCATCTCTTCCTTCTAAAAGAATAACTACTTTTTTGTTTTCTCTTATGACCCAATTTTGAAGTTTTATTAATTCTTCTTGTTGCTTTTTTAGATGATTGATATATTTTACTTCTTCTAAAGCTTTAGGAATGTTTACTTTTTTATTTTTCAAAAGTGCATGTAACCCTATTCTAGAATTAAGAAGCGTAACATCTTCCTCCGTTAATTTCATATTGTTCATTGTTTTAGTTTTATATATCAATTTGAATAGCACTTCTATGGTATCTCATAATCACATTAGGGTCAGGTAAGAGTGATACTTTTGATTCTCCCTTTCCATCATAATCAAATTGTGATAGCACATACCGCATACTTTCTAATCTTGCTTGCTTTTTGTCATTCGTTTTCACGATAATCCATGGGCTAAAATTTGTGTGTGTTTTACTGAACATCTGTTCTTTATAGTAGGTGTATTTTTCCCATAGTTCTTGACCTTTGACATCTACGGGACTGAATTTCCATTTTTTTAATGGATTACTTAATCGAGCATCAAACCTCTTTTTTTGTTCATCTTTAGAAATAGAAAACCAAAATTTGATAATTATTAAATTATCTTCATACAGTAAATGCTCAAATTCAGGAACTTGCACAATAAATTTTTTGTATTCGTCTTTAGAACAAAAGTCCATAACAGGTTCTACAACAGCTCGGTTGTACCAGCTTCTATCAAAAAACACAATTTCTCCAGGGTTAGGCAAAACCTTTATATATCGCCTAAAATACCATTGTCCTTTTTCAACTTCAGTTGGTTTCGTCAATGCTACAACTCTTGATGTTCTTGGGTTTAAGTGTTCTTTAAATCGCTTTATTGCGCCTCCTTTACCCGCAGCATCTCTACCTTCAAAGATTACAGCAACTCTCATTTTTTTCTCATCTAACCATTTTTGAAGGTTCACAAATTCAGCTTGTAAAATGACTAACTCCGCTTCATATTTTATTTTACTTAGTGTTTTAGCTATTGAAATATTGTTTTCTTTTGCAAGATTAATTAAATCATTCCTTGTTTTTACTTTTTTAAAATGGTCTGCGGTGAAGTTCATCTTCTTAAGTAGTTTTTTTTATATATGTTCTGCTTGCTGCCAACGTATTTGTGCATGGCTAGCTCTAAAATAGTAAAAGAAAACGAACTAGCGGAAAATCAGTAATATTTTCCGAGTACATATAGCATCCGCAGTTGATTGCAAATGCTTGTTATGGTTCGTTATTTTAAACACAGCAGTTTACAAAAATTTTGCCTGTCACAGCATGATTTTTATCATATTCAGTACGAACCTATATTCATATTTTTACAAGAGTGCTGTTATCTATTATTCATTTAAACTATGATACCACTATTATTAACTTAAAACTTTAGTTATGCGAATACAAGTAAAAGATTTTATGTCTACTCCAGTTACCACTGCGACTGGGAAAAATAGCGTTCAAGAAATTAGAGCACTCATGAAAGAGAAAGGAATTCATGCGATTCCAATTATTTCGTATTCCAAGGATACAGCGTCAGTTGAGATGATTATTAGAGGAATTGTCACAGCTACAGATATAAATAAAGAAATACATGACAGTGCTACGGTAGAAGACGTAATGACTTCTTCAATTGTGCACGTTGTTCATATAGATTCAAGCGCTCAGGCGGCTGCCAAAATGATGCTAAGACATAAGGTACATCATATCGTTGCCATGCATGAAGGAAAAATAAAAGGCATGATTAGTTCTTTAGATTTTGTAAAATTAGTTGCCGAACATTCGTTGGATTAAAAATAGTTTTTCAACTAAAGAATTACTGTTGTTCTCAAAAGATAAAAGACCGCTGCGCTATTAGATCATAGAATAAAGACTAAATCGTAACTAACTGAAAAAC
>CAYGPQ010000189.1:0-2794 GCA_964351775.1 uncultured Kordia sp.
CTACCTGATAATCAGCAATTGTAATTAAACAGATTTTTAACTTGATTTCTGAAATCAAGTTAAAATCAAAAAAATTAACAGCAGTATGGTTTTTCGATAAAATAAATATGGGATTCCAATACAATTAATAAGAAAATTATTTTCAACTGTGTATTTTGTAATTGTATTTTGATGTGTATCTTCGCACTTTAAATTAAATACAGAATAATGGAAGACGGTTTATACGCAAAATTACATACAAGTAAAGGAGAAATCTTAGTAAACTTAACTTATAAAAGAACACCCGGAACAGTAGGTAACTTTGTTGCTTTGTCGGAAGGGCAATTAGAAAATAATGCAAAGTCTCAAGGAACTCCTTATTATGACGGATTAAAGTTTCATAGAGTTATTCCTGATTTTATGATTCAAGGTGGTTGTCCACTTGGAACTGGAACAGGAAGTCCCGGATACACGTTTGAAGATGAATTTCATCCAGAATTAAAACATAGTGAACCGGGGGTACTTTCTATGGCAAATGCAGGACCTGGAACTAATGGAAGTCAATTTTTTATTACACATATTCCAACTCCTTGGTTAGACGGAAAACATACCGTTTTTGGTCATGTAGCAAGCGGACAGGAAGTTGTGGATACAATTACACAAGGTGATCATATTGATACAGTTGAAATTATTCGTGTTGGAGCTGATGCTGAGGCTTTTAATGCTGTAGAAGCATTTCGATTGTTTGATGGAGCAAAAGAAGCACGTATAAAAGCAGCAAAAGAAAAACAAGAAAAAGAATTAGAAGAAATCGCAACAGGTTTTGATAAAACGGAAAGCGGATTACGTTATAAAATTATTCAAGAAGGAAATGGTGTGCAAGCAGAAAAAGGCAAAACCGTTTCTGTACACTATAAAGGAATGTTTCCTGATGGTGGCGTTTTTGATTCTTCTTATAAAAGAAATGAACCTATCGATTTTCCATTAGGACAAGGAAATGTAATTCCAGGTTGGGACGAAGGAATTGCTTTATTGAAAGTAGGCGATAAGGCTCGATTTGTTATTCCTTCACACTTAGCGTATGGCGAAAGAGGCGCTGGGGGCGTCATTCCACCGAATGCAACGTTAATGTTCGATGTAGAACTTATGGATGTAAAATAAAAGAATACAAAACGCACTGAAAATCTCAGAGCGTTTTTTTATACAATTATAAAATATGGATTTAGAAAAATTAAAATATCCTATCGGGAAAGTACAACTCCCAACAACTATCTCAGGAACGGATATTTCTGAATGGATAACTGTTTTAGAAAATTTTCCTGAAAGATTAAAAAATTTAGTAGCAACGCTGTCGGAAGCACAATTAAATACAGCATATCGCCCAGAAGGTTGGACAATCAAGCAAGTGATTCATCATTTAGCAGATAGTCATCATAATAGTTATACAAGATTCAAATGGACATTAACGGAAGAGCAACCTGTAATTAAAACGTATTATGAAGATCGCTGGGCGGAATTATTTGATAGTAAAACCGCTCCAATCAAACTTTCGCTAGATTCTTTAAAAGCATTACATGCAAAATGGACGTACTTTTTAAGAGGATTAACTTCAACAGATTTGCAACAGGTTTTTATTCATCCAGATGGAAATGAAAAAGTAAATTTAAAAGAAAATATTGGAATTTACGCTTGGCATTGTAATCACCATTATGCACATATTGAACAATTGATGATTCGTGAAGGTTGGTTGTAAATTTTAAATGCTAAATGTTGAATTTTAAATTTAAAAGTTTTTCTTTTTAACATACTAACATACTAACATACTAACATACTACTGAATCCACTTAATTCCGCAACCAATACTTGGTTTTTGATTTTCTGAAATATCTTCTCCTTTCAGTAACGTATCTAAAGCGTTACGAATATCTTTTCCCGTGACAGGAATTCCGTTATTTGGTCGTGAATCGTCCAATTGCCCTCTGTAAACTAAGGTTAATTCTTCATCAAAAATATAAAAATCAGGCGTGCACGCTGCATCATAAGCTTTGGCAACTTCCTGTGTTTCGTCATACAAATACGGAAATGGAAAATGATGTTTCTGAGCGTTCAATTTCATTAAATGTGGCGCATCCGCAGGATAATTGACAACATCATTACTCGAAATCGAAATAAAACCAATTCCTTTTGATGCGTAATCATTCGCCAATTGCACAATTCCATCATTTACATGAATCACAAACGGACAATGATTACATATAAACATCACAACCATTCCGTGTGTTCCTTTAGCTTCTTCTAATGAAATCGGTTTGTCTGTAATTGTATCAATTAAAGTGAAATTTGGAGCGGTTGTTCCCAAAGGAAGCATATTTGAAGGTGTCAATGCCATTTGAAATATTGTTTTAAAAGGTTAAATTTACTCAAAAAAAGACAATGAGCGAGGTAACTTGGAACGATTTTGAAAAAGTAGACATGCGCATCGGAACTATTATTGAAGCTAATGATTTTCCAAAAGCCAGAAAACCAGCATATCAGCTTACTATTGACTTTGGCGCGGAAATCGGAATTCGTAAATCTTCAGCTCAAATCACCAAACGGTATACGAAAGACGAATTACTTGGTAAACAAATTATGGCAGTTGTGAATTTTCCCAAAAAGCAAATTGCAAACTTTTTCTCAGAATGTTTAGTCATGGGCGCTGTTGATGGCGATGATGTTATTTTGATGCAACCTTCTGCAAACATTCCAAATGGGTTGAAGATTTCATGAGATAAATTTTAAAATTAATTTCACTCACAACTCACAACTCACAACT
>CAYGPQ010000190.1:0-2648 GCA_964351775.1 uncultured Kordia sp.
TGGAATGGCAGAATAGTATGTAAATGAAGATGTTTCTAGAATTGATGGTGTAAAAATTGATTTCCCAACAAATTGGGTTCATTTGCGCAAATCAAATACAGAGCCAATCATCCGAATTTACACGGAAGCGCAGTCACAACAAGCAGCAGATGATTTAGCACAACGCATTATCAAAGAAATTGAAGCGATTGCTAATTTGTAAGTACTGTTAAAAACATACTAAGAAAGCTGTCCGTTTGGATGGCTTTTTTTATTTTAGTGAAACTAAATTTTGAGAAGCCTGTTTTGGCGAGCTTAAAATTGTATGTTGAACTAACTCCGTTGTAGAACGGAGTCTTGCATGCCTCAAAAAAAATGATTGATGCTGCGAAAATTCTATGTATTAGTTTAGGTAGACTAAGAATGTAACAAAACACGCAAACACACTACTTATTTTAGTACGCTTACAAAACAAACCATTATGGAAACTACCTATACGATTTGGAAAGACGCAACGATTCAAGCAATTGAGAAAAAAACAGCTTCATTTCCAGAAGCACTTCACAAAAAAATGGAGACCGACTATTTAAAGCGTTTGTTAGAAAAAATGGCAACTCATGCCGCTTCGCCTAAAGCGTTGCAAGATTTTCAAAATAAAATGGATACACTTGTTTTGGACATTCCGACAGAAAATGGTTTTAATGATAAAGGAATTCGTCGTGATTTCTTAAAAAAGAAAAACAAGATTAAAAATACAGCGACTATCAAACATAAATTGGTAAACAAGAGTCATTACATGAGTATTTGGATGCCACTCGGGATTGCATTTGGAACATCTTGGGGCGTAGCTTTTGGTAATATAGCCTTAGGTTTACCGATTGGTTTGGCAATTGGACTCGCTGTCGGAACTTCGCTAGATAAAAAAGCAGCGAAAGAAGGTAGAGTGCTATAAACTATTACTTTTTCTGATACGCTGGCGGCACTTTATCTCTGTGTTTCCAACGTTTATGAACCCAATAATAATATTCAGGCGCTTCGTATAATTGCTTTTCTAATTCTCTGTAAAAAAGCTCCGTAGGTTCATTTTCTGGATAATTTTTAATTCCTTCAGGAGTTAACGGTATAAAAGTTCCTTGGTAATGTCCACGCTTTACCTTTTCAATCTTAAAATAAATAAAAGGCATATTTACTTTCCTTGCTAATATCTCAGAGCCATTAAAACAAGGCACAGTAATATTCATGAAATCAGTCCAATAGTAATGTGGCAAAGGTTTTGGCGATTGATCACTGACCATATAATAAATAGCGAGTTTCCCATCATTTTGGTTCTGTTTAATGGTTCTAAACGTATCTTTTGTAGTGATTAAGGTTGAATTTCGCTTCTCACGAATGTCGCGGACTAATTTATCAAAGTACTTATTGGTCAACTTTTTATAAACGCCATATCCGTGTAACGAAACATATTCCTTTACAATATTCATCCATTCCCAATTGGCATAATGCCCAGAAATCAAAATAATACTTTGTCCTTGTCGCTCATATTCGTTGAGTACTTCAATATTTGGAAACACAAATCGTTTACGCAAGGAAGCATCAGAAATTGTTAAGGATTTGATCATTTCAAGTATCATATCACACAAATGATGATAAAATTTCTTTTCAATTTTTAAGCGTTCTTTTTTACTTTTCTCAGGAAATACCAATGTTAAATTTTCACGCACCACTTTTTTTCTATAACCAACTACATAATAGACAAGTACATAGCAAAAATCTGAAAACAGATATAATAATCGAAACGGAAGAATAGAAATCAACCAAAGGATTGGATATATTAGGATGAACGCGATAAGCTGCATAAGTGTACTAAATTTTGACAAATATAGCTATATTTGGCACTTAATAAAGGCAATTTATGATGAATTTGGAACTCGTTACTATTGGAGTAATTGTAGCAAACGTTTTGGTATCACTCAAAGGGTTTGATGATTATGAATTTCGAAGCAAATATATATTCAATATTGGGGCTATTCAACGTGGCGAACATTTGCGTATGATTACTTCTGGATTTTTACATGCAGATCTACAACATTTATTTTTCAATATGCTAACGCTGTATTTCTTTGCAGATATTGTGATTATGAATTTCGGACAGTTAAATTTCTTATTAATTTATTTGGCGAGTCTATTGTTAGGAAGCTTATTGTCTTTTTTCTTTCACAAAGACGAATATCAGTATAGCGCATTGGGCGCAAGTGGTGCCGTCACAGGAATTTTATATGCGGCGATATTATTATATCCAAACATGGAATTGTATATTATGTTCATTCCAATTCCTATAAAAGCTTGGATATTTGGAATCTTATACTTAGCATTTTCTATTTATGGGATGAAAAAACAACTCGGCAATATTGGTCATGATGCACATTTTGGTGGCGCTGTTGCTGGATTTGCCATTACATTAGCACTTCGGAATGATATCTTATTTAATGATACATGGATTGTGATTGCGATGGCAATACCGATTATTGCTTTGTTTGTGATGATTAAGCTTGGGAAAATTTAAAGTTTTAGAAACCATATAAAATAAAAAAACCACGTCAACTGACGTGGTTTTTTGCTTGATGTGGGGAGAGCAGGATTCGAACCTGCGAAGACGTAGTCAGCAGATT
>CAYGPQ010000191.1:0-2627 GCA_964351775.1 uncultured Kordia sp.
CGTTGGATATTCGACCGCAGTCGCATTGAATTCTTCAAGTAATTGAACTTTTTCTTCATCCAATAATATATTTAGGGAAGCAATAGCATTTTCAGGGTTTTGTACTATTGATTTCAACAATTGCTCAAAATGCTTCGCAATTCGTACAATAGTTTCTTCCTTGAATAACGCCGTTACATATTCGATGTTTATTGCGATTCCAGAAGTATTTTCATTCGCATTGAACATTAAGTCAAATTGCGCTGTGGTATGTGTTGTTGCCACAGTTTCTACTACACTTTCACCAAAACTCATTTCTCCAATTTCTTCCGTGTTTTGGAAAACAAACATGGTCTGAAATAATGGGGAACGACTTTGATCTCTTTCAACTGATAGATGATCTACAATTCGTTCAAAAGGAATATCTTGGTGTGTGTACGCTGAAAGACAGGTTTGTTTTACTTGTTGCAGTAATGCGTTGAAATTATCTTCCATTGAAAGATGATCTCTGAGTACAATGGTATTGATAAAAAAGCCTATGAGTCCTGCTATTTCTTCTTGTTCTCTATTTGCAATTGGCGTTCCAACACTGATATCTGTTTGTTGCGTATATCGGTATAATAGAATTTTGTATGCACTCAAAAGCGTCATAAAAAGTGTAGCGCCATTGTTTTTAGCAATTCGATTTAGTGCCGTGGTGATTTGTGTATCAATATTGAAACGATACATAGCTCCTTCTGTAGATTTTACAGTAGGTCTCACGTAATCTGTTGGCAATTCTAAGACGGCTACATCTTGCAATTTTGTTTTCCAATATGCGAGTTTATCGTCTAGTATTTTTCCTGATAGATAGTTGCGTTGCCATATACTGTAATCGGCATATTGAATAGGAAGCGGCAATAAATTTGCCTCCGTTTTAGTGCGTAAACTTTGATAATAGGTTTCTAATTCTGAAACGAGTATTGGAAGTGACCAACCATCGGAAGCTATATGATGTAATACCACTATGAGTACGTGACTCGTTTCACTCTCTTTTACAATGGTTGCTTTCAACATATAATCTTTTGAAAGATCAAATGCTTGTGAGATAACTTTGTCTATGAAATTTGAAAGGCTTGTATTTTCGGGTAATTTTGAGACGTATTGCAGTTCAAAATCATCACTTTTCATAATATGTTGATAGCCAATTCCATCGTCATCTCTGAACACTGTTCGCAATGATTCATGACGAAGTAGCAAAGCTTTTAATGCTTCATTTAAAAGTTTGATATCCAATTCGCCTTTAACACGCATGACTCCTGGAATATGATACGCATCACTTCCTTGAAGTTTATCTATAAACCATAAGCGTTCTTGCGCAAACGACAGCGGAATTTTAATGGTAGCATTTCTATCGTAAGGCTTTATTTCATTTTTAACAAAAGAACTAGAAATTTCTTTGTATTGTCCAACTTCACTTTCTAGAAATTGTTGAATACGTTCTTTTTCTTCTTTTAATTGTTTTAGAAAAGTATCCGTTACTGTTACACCTTCTTTTACTTTTAACCGAACGCGACCATCTTCCAAGAAAATAGTAATGCCTTGCTCTTTCGCCAGCAAAAGTAAGTCTAGAATAGCTGAATTTTTATCGGTAATATTATAAGTCATATACTTTTGAGTTATGATTATCTTCTGTTTCCAGTTGTACCAGTTTTATATATTTTGCCAAATCAGCAATAGTGTTCATGTCAAATAATACGCGGAGTGAGATTTGTATTTCGTATTCTTTTTTTATTTCAGAAACAAGCTTGATCACATCAATGGAGTTTCCTCCTATTTCAAAAAAGTTATCGTACACACCTATTTTGTGCATTTTTAAAACTTTTTTCCATAGGCTTGCCAAATTTTCTTCTAGTTCATTTCTCGGTGCAACAAAAGCCACAGAACTACTGGCAATCGTTTCTCTTTCTAAAAGATTTTTTTTGTCTATTTTTCCGTTGGAAGTGATTGGAAATTCGTCCAATGCTACCAAAATCGCTGGAACCATGTACGATGGCAATGTTGATCGTAAATATTCCAATACATGTTCTTTTTCATAGTTTTTCGCAGGAATGATGTAGGACAGCAAACGTGCTGTTCCTGAGTCATCTTTTTGTGCCAACGTGACTGCTTTTTTGACGAATTCAGATTTGTTTAAAACGGAATCTATTTCGCCCAATTCAATTCGATAACCTCTTATTTTTACTTGATCGTCTTTTCTGCCTAAGTATTCGAGTTCGCCATCCGTGTTGATTTTCGCCAAATCGCCACTTCGATAGTATCTTTTTTCTGTTTCACCAATGTTTAATGTGACAAAACGTTCTGCGGTAAGCGTTTCTCGGTTTAAATAACCGCGCGCCAATCCTGCACCAGTAACGTATAATTCGCCTTGAACACCAATAGGAACTAATTTTTGTGCATCGTCTAAAATGACACAACCAAGTGTTGGAATTGGAACTCCAATATTACTTTGATTCGATTCAATTTCTTTGTCTGTGATTTCTTTGTACGTTACGTGAACCGTTGTTTCCGTGATTCCGTACATATTGATAAGTTTGCAATCAGGATAGCTTGCTTTCCAGTTTTTTACGATTTGTGGATGCAAGGCTTCTCCTCCAAATATTACGTAT
>CAYGPQ010000192.1:0-2586 GCA_964351775.1 uncultured Kordia sp.
TCAAATAACTCAGTAACTCTTGGAAGACCACCAGTAATATCACCAGCTTTAGCAGATTTACGAGGAATCTTAACTAAAATTTGTCCTTCTTTAATCTTATCATTATCATCTACCATTAAGTGAGAACCTACTGGTAAGTTATAAGAACGTAAAACTTCATCGCCATTCTTAATTAATAATGTTGGTATTAATTTTTTGTTTCTAGATTCAGAAATTACTTTCTCTTGGAAACCTGTTTGTTCATCAATTTCAACTTGATAAGTAACCCCTTGCTCAATATTCTCGTAAGAAATTTGACCTGGGAATTCAGAAACAATTACACCATTATATGGATCCCAAGAACAAACTACATCTTCTTTCGCAATTTTAGCTCCATTCTCAATAAATAATTGAGAACCATAAGGAATGTTATTTGTACTTAAAATAATTCCAGACTTAGGCTCTACAATTTTAATTTCTGATGTTCTAGATATTACAATTGTTGCTGGGTTCCCTTCAGAATCTTCTCCAGTAACTGTTCTTAAATCTTCTATCTCTGCAACACCTCCAAATTTAGCGATAAGCTTGTTATCTTCAGAAATGTTACCTGCAATACCACCTACGTGGAAAGTACGTAGTGTTAACTGTGTACCTGGTTCTCCAATAGATTGTGCCGCAACAACTCCAACAGCTTCTCCAATTTGAACCATTTTGTTGGTAGAAAGGTTTGTTCCATAACATTTTGCGCAAATACCTTTATCGGCTTCACATGTTAATGGAGATCTTACTTCCATTGATTCTACTGGTGAGTCTTCTATTGCTTGTGCTATTTCTTCTGAAATTTCTTCTCCAGCCGCTACTAAAACTTCTTCCGTTAACGGATTGTATACATTTTGCAATGCAACTCTACCAAGGATACGTTCTTTTAATGGCTCTACAACATCTTCATTTTTCTTTAATACCCTAACTTCAACTCCTCGCAATGTTTCACAATCATGAATATTCACAATTACATCTTGAGATACATCCACTAAACGACGTGTTAAGTATCCTGCATCGGCAGTTTTTAAAGCGGTATCGGCAAGACCTTTACGCGCACCGTGTGTAGAGATAAAGTATTCTAAGATGGATAAACCTTCTTTAAAGTTAGAAAGAATTGGGTTTTCAATAATTTCACCACCACCAGCGGTCGATTTTTTAGGCTTCGCCATTAATCCACGCATACCAGTTAATTGACGAATTTGCTCTTTAGAACCACGGGCTCCAGAATCAAGCATCATATACACAGAGTTAAATCCTTGTTGATCTTCACTAATGTGCTTCATAGACAACTCCGTAAGGTTTGCATTCGTTGTTGTCCACTTGTCAATTACCTGATTGTAACGTTCGTTATTGGTAATTAATCCCATGTTATAACTCGCCGTAATTGCATCCACTTCTTTGTTTGCAACGTCAATTAAGGTTTGCTTTTCTTTTGGAATGATGATATCTCCTAAACTGAATGATAATCCACCTCTAAAGGCAAATCCGTATCCAAGATTTTTGATTTCATCTAAGAAGTCTGCTGTTGTTGGAATATCTGTTAATCTCAAGATAGTACCAATAATGTTACGCAACGATTTTTTCGTTAACACCTCATTGATATATCCAGCTTGTGCAGGTACTTTTTCATTGAAAAGTACACGTCCAACAGTTGTTTCTATGATTTGTGGAACTAATTTTCCTTCATCATTGAAGTCAATTGTTCTAATTTTCATTCCTGCATTCAGCTCTATCTTCTTTTCATTGTACGCCATTATTACTTCTTCAGCAGAGTAAAATGTAAGACCTTCTCCTTTGATTTTACGCTCTGGAGTAGATTTACGCAATTTTGTCATATAGTATAAACCAAGTACCATATCCTGAGAAGGTACTGTAATTGGCGAACCATTTGCTGGATTCAGAATGTTGTGAGAAGCTAACATTAATAATTGTGCTTCTAAGATTGCTTCTGGTCCTAATGGTAAGTGAACCGCCATTTGATCCCCATCAAAATCGGCGTTGAATGCCGTACATACTAATGGGTGTAACTGAATTGCTTTTCCTTCAATTAGTTTTGGCTGGAACGCTTGAATACCAAGTCTGTGCAGCGTAGGCGCACGGTTTAGTAATACTGGATGTCCTTTAATAACGTTATCCAAAATATCCCAAACTACTGGTTCTTTCTTGTCTATAATTTTCTTTGCAGATTTTACCGTTTTTACAATTCCTCTTTCAATTAATTTACGAATTACAAAAGGCTTGTAAAGTTCAGCTGCCATATTTTTAGGCAATCCACATTCTGATAATTTTAATTCTGGACCTACTACAATTACCGAACGTGCTGAATAATCTACACGTTTTCCAAGTAAGTTTTGACGGAAACGTCCTTGCTTACCTTTTAAGGAATCGGATAATGATTTTAATGGTCTGTTAGAATCTGTTTTTACTGCAGATGATTTACGCGTGTTATCGAATAATGAATCTACTGATTCTTGCAACATACGCTTTTCGTTACGTAAGATTACTTCTGGAGCTTTGATCTCCATTAATCTTTTTAAACGATTGTTTCTGATGATTACTCTACGG
>CAYGPQ010000193.1:0-2542 GCA_964351775.1 uncultured Kordia sp.
ATCTACAAGACTGTATTTGTTCCAACCCTTTTCATTGGATTGGTAAAGCGGAATTAATGATTCATTTTTCCATGCGTACAAGACTTGATTAGAAATTCCTGTAATAAATTTTACAGAATAAATTTTTTCGTTCAGCTTTTCGTTTACATTTGAAAGGCTTGCTTTTTTTAAATTATTCACGATATATATTAAATTTTTTCAAATATAGCAAAAAAAGTAAAACCGCTTTTATCTTTTTTAATAAAAATAAAAGTGGTTTTACTTTTGAAAAGTTAATTTACTATATATGAGTTAGTTATATTTGTTTTTTTTCATTCCGTTTTTTCAATTAATTTTTTCAGAGTTTTATTTTCGTTTTATTTTGAGATAATTAGGTCATTTTTCGCATTTATGAGTCCTTTTTCTAGTAAATCAATTTTTTTATTTAATTTGATAATTCTAGTTTCATAATCTACTTTAATAATTTTTAGAATGTTATAAAAAAACTGAGAAGCATCCTTTGGAAGTAGATTTGAAAATGTCCTAATTAATGTATCAAGTTTAAAGAGTTTTACTAAATCTTCATATTCAAAACTGATAAAATCTTCAATTTTATCGGTATCAAATCTTATATCTTCTTCTTTGAATTTTTTCTTTTTTAATTCAATTTTTTCTTTCTGTTTGTGCTCAGGTAAAAAGTTATTCAAATCATATGTAATTAGCTTTTGCTAAAGTTGGTATAACAGCATTAGTTGATGAAGTTACAGGTTATCAATATGAAAGAGAACAAGATGCTCTACATGAGGAACTAAAAAAGCATATTAGTTTAGAATTAATTCCATATCAACCAAAGTTTCCTAACAAGTTCTATATGCTGATTTTCAAACTAAATGGTTGGGAATACAATTTAAAACATATTAAAACAGGGCAAAGACCTGGAGTTGTGGGTAAATGGACTAAAAAATATGTTTATTCTGCTTTACCGCACGGTGTTTTAAATACTCTTTTAAAGCTGACTGGACGTAGAGAAGATGGTAGTCTTAAAAATAAACTATTTCAACATCTTACAGAGGATGAAGGAATATCTTCCTTAGAAGATCAAATTGATAAGGTGATTCTTTTGATGGAAGTGTCTGACAATTGGAAAGATTTTGAAAAACTATGGAACAAAAAATTTGGACAACAACAGTTATCTCTTGATATTACAAAACTTTTTGATCCAAAAAAAGATGATAAATTATCAAAGTTTAACCAAAAACTTTTAAAAGCCGTTAAAACCAATCCTAAAGACGACAAAGAATAGATTGCTACTATATATCCATAAATTGAGAAGCAGCGTTTAAGTAAAGTTTAGAGTACGCAACCTCTTGTTTTATCATATCTTCAATATCCTTTTTAAATTCAGCTATTTCAGATTTTGGAATAGTGTCTTTGTCATTATACTTTGCTAGTAAGTCATTAAACTTTCTAATCATTAGTAATTCGGGATTGATTCTCATTTGATTGCTTTTAGATATGTATTATACAAAGATAGCAATTTAATGAAATATCTTACGAGTTAATTTTTTTTGTATTTTTAGCTTCTACCAATCAATCTAAACCATGAAAAACGCAACTAAAGAAGAAAAGCAAGCCGCAATTGACCTAGCGAAATCAAGAAACGATTCAGAATATAGTTGGGTAAAACAAGTTTTAGTTGCTATATCTACAATTTTAGGTCTAATAATATCATTGAAAGATTCTAACTCTCAGACCTACAATGAGCACATTGCTTTTGTTGTGGCAATTTTATCAAATGGACTTTGCGTCCTCGTCGGATTGCTTTTTCTACATAGGGAAACAGATGTTCAACATAGTCTTCTTGGGAAGTATGTAATACATATATCGGGCTCTTCGGAAAATAAGTCAGGAGAGTTAATACAAGACGCCCCAAAAAGAATCTACGAAGTTTTAAAAGCCGCCTTTTTTGTGTTGCTTTTTTCATCAATTATTAGTTTGTTAGTTTATGCCATTTATTCAGATAAAGTAGAGAAGCCTAAAGAGAAGTTTGAAACTGAACTTTTTAAAATGAAATAGGGTTTAGTGTAAACATATATAGTTACCAAAACTTTTAAAGAGTTTTCTTATATTAGATGAAAATACATAAGATGTCCGATAAAGAAACAATTCAATAACTTTTTGATATATTTTTAAGTATCAAAACAAAAAACGAAGCTAATGCACAATCCTTAGCTATATTATGTACACTAGAGGTATTTGGTTATTATAAAAATTCTTTATCTACTTCTAAAAACGAGCATATACGTTGGTTTGATAATTATATTGAAACCTTAAGGATGGAGCATCATGTTAATGAAGATTTTGGTACTAAGATTCTAAAAGATGTTCTTTGTATTCTTTAATATGTTTTTTCATTTTAAAATATGTTTTTTCAAGTTTTTTTGGCAATTCAGAGATAGGGTTGTAGTCGTTTTCTATTCTCTTGATAGAATTTTTACATAACTCTATTTGTAAGCATTCCGTAAACCCCGTATTGCATATAAGGAATATGATTTTAAAGAGT